>CASBQB010000263.1 GCA_949127655.1 Chroococcales cyanobacterium PMM_0086
AGAGGAGAGTGGAATGACTAAAAAGAAGCACTTGGATCTTTGAGAAAGTTGTATAGTCATACATAGAGTCTCATTAAATTTACTTTATGACCAATTCTATTACTGACAAAGCACGCGAAGTTTTTCAAGTTGCCTATGAAAATCGCTATACCTGGGATGAAAACTTTCCAGGTTATACAGCAGACTTAGAACTTCAACAAGCCGAAGAAACCTATCACGCTCAGATTACAGTGCAGCCTGATTTAAAAGTAGAAGTGACAGGGATTGTCGATCCTACTCTCAAAGATGCCATCAATAGACATCTTTGGGATATTGTCACTCATCGTAAACGCTCCACCTTTACACAGTCTCACAGCAAAAATACCTTTACTTTAGGAAAAGAGGATGCTAAAGGCGCTGTAGAAATACTAGTCTCAGGCGATGCGATGGGATCACACTATAAAGTAACAGGGGATATCATCACTACAGTTAGCCGTCAAATGGGAGGACTGGCTTTTACTATTGATACTCAGTCAACCTTACAAACAGAACAAGGCTATCTGCCTACCCAGTATCAAGCCATTTTTAGGGATACTGAAAGCCAAACCCTTAAAGCTACTCGCCATCATCTGGATACTTACGAGAAAATAGGATCATACTATTTACCCTCTCGTCAAGCCATCACAACAGTTGACGAAAAAGGTCAAACTACAGAGACCATCTACCAATTTACAAATATTAAACTATTCTGAGAATAGCTTCGGTGCTAAACTGAAGAACTCTTGAATTAGTGAATAGTGATAAGTTTTTCACTATTCACTGTAAGTAATATTAACTAATATGATTAACACTGCAACATCTTCCACAGCTTTAGGTCTACCCAGCATTTCTGGCAACCAAAGCAAGATTAACGCCATTATGGGACACAATAACCCCATATACCTTCCTCTGACTAATCTGCGCCTAGATAAAATAAGATCTGGCTTTGCTTGTGCCCTTCATATGCACCAACCGACTATTCCAGCAGGAGATCAGGGAAAACTTATCAGTAATCTCCAAAATATGTTTGAACATCCAGACCAAGGAGATAATCACAATGCCCAAGTCTTCGCTTGGTGTTACAGTCGGATGGGTGAGTTTATCCCTGAGTTAGTCGATGCTGGTAAGAATCCCCGTATTATGCTGGATTATTCAGGGAATCTCTTATGGGGTCTCCAACAAATGGAGCGCCATGATATCCTGGATAAACTTAAAAATATTGCCTCTAACCCTAAATACTATCCCTATGTAGAGTGGTTGGGTACTATGTGGAGTCATGCTGTAGTGCCTTCTACGCCCATTCCTGACCTTAAACTGCATATTCAAGCCTGGCAGCATCACTTTGCTTCTATCTTCGGCGAAGAAGCCCTAAATAGAGTGCGCGGGTTCTCACCTCCAGAAATGCACCTACCTAATCACCCTGATACTCTCTATGAATATATCAAAGCACTCAAAGAATGCGGCTATCGCTGGTTATTAGTGCAGGAACACTCAGTTGAACGTCTTGATGGTACCCCACTTAATTACCATGATAAATATCTACCTAACCGTTTACAAGCTATCAATAGTCAGGGAGAAACTATCAGTATCACTGCTCTGATTAAAACTCAGGGATCTGATACAAAATTAGTAGCTCAAATGCAGCCCTATCACGAAGCAAAAGGACTCCCTAAGCAGATATTGGGTTCTATTACAGTACCTCCTCTAGTTTCTCAAATAGCTGATGGAGAAAATGGTGGAGTTATGATGAATGAATATCCTCGCGGCTTCCTACCTGTATGGGATGAACTTCAAGGTAATGGAATTGATCATGAAGGTGTCGTAGGCATTAACGGAACTGAATATATTGAACTTCTAGCAGCAAATGGAGTCAACCCAGAAGACTACCCAGTCTGTCAACCTGTAGGACAACATAAAATCTGGCAAAAAGTATCGCATGACACAGCTACATCTCAATTAGTAGAAGCAGCGATCCAAGAACTCAAAGAGACCGACCACAACTTCCACATGGACGGTGCATCCTGGACAAATAACCTAAGTTGGGTACAGGGATATGAGAATGTTTTAGAACCCATGAACCAACTCAGTGCCCTATTCCATCAAAAATATGATGCACTAGTCGAACAAGACCCCACCTTTACCCAAAGACCTGATTATCAAGAAGCTCTTTTATATAATCTACTGCTGCAGACAAGTTGTTTCCGTTACTGGGGACAAGGAACCTGGACAGACTACGCTAGAGAACTCTATAGACGTGGTGAAGCGCTAGTCTCTTAAAAGTATCGGTTGTGTTTTTTACGCTGTTAAAATAATCCGTTTTAACAATGGTGTCTTATAGCTTATTACATAGTCGTTTAGAGAGTAACCTAAAAGCACGAGGACTATTAAAGAAAGGGACTCGAATTTTAATTGCTCTTTCAGGAGGACAGGACTCTCTCTGTCTTGCTAAAATACTTTTAGACCTACATAAAAGATGGCTTTGGGATTTAGCTGTGGCCCATTGTGATCACGGTTGGTCTTCTGATACCGGAATGGCAGAGCACGTTCAAAATATAGTAAATTCTTGGGGTCTACCCTTCTACTTAAAGGCTACCAAAGACCTCCCAGAACGTGAAGAAGCGGCTAGAAAGTGGCGCTATTTTGTTTTAGAAGAAATTGCTCAAAGAGAGGATTTCAGCACAATTGTCACAGGACATACATTAAGTGATCGCTCTGAAACCCTCCTCTATAATCTCATTCGAGGTACTGGAACTGATGGACTATCTGCCTTGGATTGGCTACGTTGTCTAACTCCTGAGATTAAGTTAGTTAGACCCATGTTGAATATTACACGTAGTGAGACAGGTGCTTTTTGTCATGAATATAAATTACCTGTATGGGAAGATTTAGTTAATCAAAAACTACAATATGCTCGTAATCGTTTACGTTTAGAAGTAATTCCCTATTTAGCGACTCATTTTAATCCTCAAGTAGAGCAACATTTAGGACAGACTGCAGAAATATTGAGAGGAGAGAGTGAGTATTTAGAAAGTATAGCCGGAGAAATAATAAAAAAGGTGGTTGCTTATGAACCATTGCGATTAAATCGTTTAACTTTACGCGGAGTTCCTTTAGCCTTACAACGTAGAGTAATACGTCATTTTTTAGCTCAATCTATCCCTAAAATGCCCAACTTTGAGCAGATAGAAGCAGTGGTAAAATTAATAGATGCTCCCAATGGTAGTAAAACTTCTTCTTTCCCTGGTCAAGTCATTTTAGTAGTTGAGAACGAGTGGATAGTTAGAAATGAGGAAAGTTAAAAGAAATTTGTGATATATTTAATTAGAGTAGAAGGGGAGTAGCTGCCGGAAAGACCCACCGGTATATCTAGAATCAACATACTGGCGGAAATAGCCTGGTTCAGATAGCAAGTTCTAGAATCAACTAAATTTCTAACACTTGAGAGCGAGACCTTCACTGAGTTAACACATTAGATGTGAGCTTGGTGAAGTCTATAAGCACTCATCAAGCTCTATCTATTTAACCTAGATTAACAGGAGCTTGAGAAAATGTTTACAGCCTTTACAGCAGGATTATTACTAATTACTATTTCAGAATTAGGAGATAAAACCTTTTTTATCGCCGTCATTCTCTCTATGCGTCATTCTAGACGCTTAGTTTTTTCAGCCGTATTAGCAGCGCTAGCCTTAATGACAGTGCTTTCTGTGTTACTAGGACAGGTAATCTCACTATTTCCAGCCATCTACGTACACTATGGAACTATTATATTATTTATAATTTTTGGTCTCAAACTACTCTATGATGCTAGTCGTATGTCTGCTACATCTAACGATGAGATAGTTGAGGAAGCAATAGAAGTAGTAGATGAACAACAACCGGGCAAATTTGGTAAGTTTTTCGCTCGCTATCCCCAAATAATTCTTTGGTTACAGGCCTTTACTTTAACATTTATCGCCGAGTGGGGTGATCGCACTCAAATCAGTACAATCACCTTAGCTGCGTCTAATAATCCAATTGGTGTAACTATTGGGGCTATATTAGGACATGCTATCTGTACAGCTATAGC
>CASBQB010000264.1 GCA_949127655.1 Chroococcales cyanobacterium PMM_0086
CTGAGCGTGAATATTTCATGTCTATTTTCTCGAGCGAAAGCTAAACAATTTGGCTTTTTTAATGCGCTTGAAGACTTTCTCTTCTAATGGTGATAGGGCAATTGGTGGATTCCAGGTAGTAGGACGCCTACGTACAATTGTCTTAAATAACTTCTTCTATCTATTTTCCTTTCCACTCATTATCTTGTCTGTTATGTTAACTACCATTTCTGGACCGGCTCTCTAGTGGTAGAGCTACTTCGATTAGTTTTTTTTTCATTTCTGATTGGTTAGAGAAATTAGGATTCAGCAGAGGAGCGAATCATAGCACAAGGCTTACGGCACGATAGCTAAACGCTTACGCAGAGCTTCTATTCTCTTAAGAGCAATCTTATTATTTTCATTGTATTTTAAAGTTTCTTCGTAAGTTTCTAAAGCTGTAGTGATCATCTGTTTTTTCTCATAGGTATTAGCTAGATTATTCAAAGCAATAATATAATCTGGATAGAGTTTGATGGCATCTTTATAGTTACGAATAGCCAGATCATACTGTTCTTGAGCAAAATATGAAAAGCCTAGAGCATTGTAAATTAGTGCTTTATTCTCAGGCTCTGTCTTATCTTCATTCATTTTAAGGGCTTTTTGAAAGAGTGTGACAGCCTGTATATAGAGCTTTTTCTCTAAATATAAACTACCCAGTTCATAGCAGTCTTTAGCAGTCCCTTTATTATTTTTTAAGAGTTCTTGGAGACGAGAAAATTTCTTTTCTTGACGGGTTGTTTTAACAACTTGCTGGATTAGAAAAATTGCCACTCCAGCTAAGAGAACCAATAAAACCGCGAGATAAGCAATAGGAAGATTTTCTTTCATAATTTAATATAGTTTTGAGTTAGGGTAGTCCCCAGTAGTTTAAGCGTTCGCTCAACCAGCCTGACTGTTTCCCAGTTGTTATCACTCTTGTCACTCTCTTATATAGCTCATTGTATTGCAACCCTTTGGGCAATACTACAGCTAGAGGAGCAACTGAGAGTTTTTCCGAAAGCAGAGAGTAAAGGGGGTGTTCTTGTGTCCAACCTTTTAGAATACTATAATCTGCAGCCATCGCGTCTACTTGATTAGTTTGCAGTAAATTAAAGCCTTCTTGATAGGAGTTGACCCCAATTAATTGAGCCGTTGGTAAACTAGACTTAACTGCAGCTATAGCACCAGACTCCCTCAGAACAGCTATTTTTGTCTCTCTCAAATCTTCTAGGGTCTTCCTTTGAGAGTTAGCTGTAACTATTCCTGTTCCGTCTAGGTAATAAACACCAGCGAAGCTAACTAAACGCTTACGAGAGGCAGTAATAGACATTCCAGCTATGATTATATCTACCTTACCCTCTAAAAGACTCCCTATACGATCTTGGTTTAATAAAGGGTAAAACTCTACCGCATCGGGACTACCAAGTAAATCTCTAGCTATCTCCCTGGCTAAATCTATTTCTAGTCCTGCTAGGTTTCCTTGACTGTCATAAAAGCCTAAAGGTGGGGAATGATCTTTGACTCCTACTCTGAGTTTACCTCTTTGTTGAATTTCTTGGAGGTCGCCAGCTAAAGCACTAGAAATCTCTAAACAGAGAATAATCCCTACACTTATAAGTCTTTTTAACATTGCCGACAGATTAAATAAATCAAACTATCTACTAGTTCTTCGCTGTTTAATGGCATTATTTGTTCACCCCCTAAGACTTTCTGAGTCAAAACATACCCCATTAAAGCATTTAAGAATATTCTAGCTGTTGCTTGTGGGTTAATTAACTTTAGTTCCTGATGCGCTGCTAAATACTCACTCAATGTCTTTAATGCTTTCTGTGGTAATTTACTCAAAAAAGACTGTGCTAAGTGGGGAAAATGTTCGGACTCGGCGATTAATACTCGTAAAAAGTCTATATACTCTTGGTCATCTAGGATGCTTTTTAATAGGGTATTCGCTATTTGACGTAAAACAACTTCTGGTGACTCACTCAGTGAAATCGCACCGAATACTATTTTAAAACGTTTACTAGTGATCTCTTCAATTAGGGCTGTAAATAACCCTTCTTTATCCCCAAAGTGACTATATATAGTGTTCTTAGACACGCCCGAAACTGTTGCTACCTGGTTCATACTGGTGCGTGTGAAGCCATTTTTGAGAAAGGTTTGCATTGCTCCATTTAAAATCAGTTCTCTTTTAGAATGACTTAAGGCTGTTTCTAGCATTTTTATGATTAGACTATACGGTATAGTTTAATATAGTGCGATTATCGCTAGATCAGCAAAATATTAACCATCATGCTTTAGGAAATAGGTCAAAGACTCATCAAAGGATTGTTCCTACACCTATCCCTGCAGTAATGAATGTAGCTACAAACCATCTGTATAACTTGTTATAGAAGCAAAACTCGGCCAAAATTGACTCTACCCAAACCTTTAAATTAGAGTTAGACTATACGGTATAGTTTAATATCAAAAAGGAGTTTAATGACTCGGGCAAAAGCAGCTCCTAAAACTAAAACAGAACTAATAAAAAGAATCCTGATCCTACTAGTCGTCTTAGCAGGTGGAGGATGGCTTATAAGAACTTACTTATTATCCTCACCAGTTATTAAACCCCTAGAACTCAGTGGCAGAATAGAAGGATATGAAACAGATATAGGGGCAAAAGTAGGAGGAAAGCTACTATACATTACAGTTAGAGAAGGAGATAAAGTCAAGAAAGGACAGATCCTAGCCCAACTAGAAGATACTGAAATAAAAGCACAGCTAGAAGGCGCTAAAGCTAAAATAGAAGCAAATCAAGAAAAGGAACGTCAAGCGAACTGGCAAATAGAAGTCATCAAAAGTCAGATAGAAGAAGTACAATTAGCTAGACAGCAGTCAGAGGATGACTCAACAGGAAGAACTAATCAAGCATTCTCAACAGTTACAGCAGCAGAAGCACAGTTAGCGGTCGCACAAGCACAACAGACGCAAGCACAGTCAGAGTTAAAACTAGCCAAGGCAGACTTAAAGAGATATCATACACTCTTAAAAGAAGGAGTAGTCTCACAGCAACAGTATGACCAAATACTCAGCCGTTGGGAAACATCCGCAGCTAATTTAAAATCACATCAAGCTGCTATAGATGCTGCCAGCAAACAGATCCAAGTCACACAAGGAGCCTTAATTCAAGCTACAAGTAGCAAGTTTAACTCTAATATCAATCAAGCAAAACTACTCTCTCTACAGACACAACTAAAACAAACAGAGTCTCAGTTAAATGGTGCAAAAGCAGAGGTTAGAAATAGCCAAGCATCAGAAAGAGAAATAAGATCCCGTGCTAAGGATTTAAAAATCTATAGTCCCCTCGATGGCGTAGTGATTACTAGAACTTCTGAACCAGGGCAGGTCTTGGCAGCCGGAAAAACCGTTTTAACAGTAGTCAACTTAGGAGATCTCTATTTAAGAGGATATATCCCAGAAGGAGAGATAGGAAGAGTCAGAGTCGGACAACAAGCAGAGGTCTATTTAGACTCTTCACCTAAAGAACCTATACCAGCTAAAGTCACGGAAATAGACTCTAAAGCCTCCTTTACTCCCGAAAACATTTATTTTAAAGAAGACAGGGTTAAACAAGTCTTTGGGGTCAAGCTAGGACTAACTACAGGCAATGGCTATGCCAAACCAGGGATGCCTGCAGATGCTAAAATCCTAGAACCCCCTCAAAAACCATGATTGAAGTTATAGGACTACAAAAAAATTATGGTCAAGTTGCTGCAGTTCGGGGAATAGACTTTGTAGTTAACCCAGGTGAGATATTTGGACTGATCGGACCAGATGGGGCGGGAAAAACCACTACTTTTGGGATATTAGCAGGAGTCTCTCAAGCAACAGGGGGTAAAGTCTCTATTTTAGGGAAACCTCCTAGAGAAGCACGTTTAGAAATAGGTTATTTAACCCAAAAATTCTCTCTCTACGCAGACTTAAGTATCTGGGAAAACCTGCGTTATAGTGCGGGTTTGCGTCAGGTTCCAGAAGCAGTCTTTAAACAGAGAGCCAAACAACTCCTAGAATGGGTAGGACTAGAAAAATACCCGCAACGTCTCGCTAAACAACTTTCAGGAGGGATGAAACAAAAACTCGCCCTCTGCTGTTCCCTCATATTTAGTCCCAAAGTCTTATTACTAGATGAAGCAACAACCGGAGTAGATCCAGTTTCGCGCCGAGAATTTTGGGATCTTTTAGCAACAGTAGCAGGAACAGGGGTCACCATCATTACAGCTACCCCTTACCTAGATGAAGGAGAACGCTGTAACCGAATTGCCTTAATTTATGAAGGTCTAATTCAACAGATAGGAACCTTAAAAGAATTAAGAGAAGGTCTGGGTTTAAGTCGTTTAGAATTGCGTACAAAAGAACTTGATAAAGCAGAGAAAATCCTACAGTCTTTCCCCAAAAACCAGATAGCAGATATTCAGTCCTTTGGGGATAGATTAGATATTCTTGTTCCTTCTCCAGAAGAGGGAAAGAGATATATTGAAAAACGACTAATAGAAGAGAACCTAGTTTTTGAACCCCTCTCCTGGGATCAAACAACCTTAGAGAATGTCTTTGTTTCGCGTTTGCGTAGTTTAGGTTCAGACCCGCCTTTTATACCTTTCCCCTATCTTAAAGGAAGTCGTAGCTTACAAAAGAGCGAGGTTGCTATTGGTGCTGATGATCTAGATAAATACTTCGGTGACTTTCAAGCTGTTAAAAAAGTCAATTTAGAGATTAAATACGGGGAGATATATGGGTTATTAGGTGCTAATGGAGCAGGCAAAACTACTACTATCAAGATACTCTGTGGACTGTTACCACCTACTGCAGGAAAGATGCTCTTAGTAGGTGAAAGTGAGAATTTACATAGACAGTCTGTGCGCAGCAAAATAGGCTATATGAGCCAAAAATTCACCCTTTATGATGATCTCAGTATCAAAGAGAATTTAGAGTTCTATTGTGGTGTTTATCAAGTACCCTACTCACTACGTGAAAAAAAGATTAACTGGGTCTTAGAAACTTGTAGTTTAGTGGGACAAGAAAACACCATGACTGGACGTTTACCGGGAGGTTGGAAACAGCGCGTTGCTTTTGGTGCTTCAGTTCTCCATGAACCAGATATACTTTTTCTTGATGAACCAACTTCAGGGGTAGATCCTTTAGCAAGAAGGCAATTTTGGCGTTTAATTCGAGATTTTGCTCAAAGAGGAACAGCTATTTTAGTTACTACCCATTACCTAGAAGAGGCAGAAAGTTGTCATCGTATGGCCTTTATGGTAGCTGGTGAAATAGTTGCCCAAGGTTCACCCAGTGAAATTAAAGCAGCGCAACCAGGTCAGTTAATAGCATTACAAGTCAATGATACTCAAAGAGCTTCCGACTTGCTCAAAGAAAAGCTAGATAGTTGGCGAGTCTCTATTTTTGGTGATTCTATCCATTTAGTCCTCGATAAACCAGAACAAGAATTACCGCAAATTAAAGATTTATTTCTGCATTCCCACATAGAATTACAGGCAGAAAGACCTGTTCCCTTTTCTTTAGAAGATGCTTTTATTGGTATTATTGAGAGAGCAGAAAGATGACTAGAATTCTCACTCAGTGTTTAAAAGAGTTAGCCCAATTTCAAAGAGATAGACTGACAGTAGCTCTAGCTTTTATCTTACCTTTAGGAATGTTACTGATCTATGGCTTTGCCATTCGCCTAGAGATTAAAAATATTACCCTTTCTGTGCAAGACTTTGATAATACTTCTTTTAGTCGCAGTTATATTGAGAGACTCTATGCAACCGAACAATTTACACCTGTTCGAGATGAACCTCATGCTATAGATAAAGGTATTGTCAAGGCCACAGTCATTATACCACCTAAATTTTATCAAGATTTTCAAACTAAAATACCCTCTCAAGTTCAGGTTTTAGTAGATGGGACAGATGTTAATAATGCCCGTGTTATTCAGAATAGTATTAGGGCAACTACACGATCTTTTTTACAAACCGTAGAAGATAATATCCCTGTCCAAAAAATTAAAACTAATCTCAGAATATGGTTTAATCCAGGACGCAAAGAATCTCTTTATATTGTACCTGGAATATATGGGGTAATACTCTGGGTATTTCCATCTATGTTAACTGCTATTGGTCTAGTTAGAGAGAAGGAAGAAGGAACAATTATACAGGTATATGCTTCTAATTTAACAGCCATTGAATGGTTACTAGGTAAGGGATTAGCCTTTCTTCTAATAGCTATTGCTGAAGCGATAGTAGTCATCACCTTTGCTACCATTGTCTTTCAAGTCCCAATAGTAGATAATATCCTCATTTTAATACTAGGAACTCTTACCTTTTTAGCTGCTAGTGTTTCGTTTGGTCTCTTTTTTGGGGTGAGAAGTAAAAATCAAACTGGTGCAGTACAAGGTACTACTATCTTAGGTTTTTTAACTGCATTCTTACTCTCTGGCTTCATCTATCCTATCAGTAATATTCCCTATCCTATCTCTCTTATTTCTAATATAGTTCCTGCGCGTTATTACATGATTCTCAGTAGAGATGTTTTTGTCAGGGGTACAGGCTGGTTAAGTATTTGGTATATACCTATTATTCTGTTAATGTTTTGTTGTTTCTTTCTCTTTGTCTCCTCTCGTCTCCTGAAAAATATGCAGTATTCTGATTAACAATATGAAATTACTTACTAATTTACTTAACAGTCGTTTACTAGCTCTGATTATTAAAGAACTCCGCCAGATATTAAGAAATAAACAGCTAATATTTCTCCTGTTATTTCCTCCAACTATTCAATTATTAATTTTTGGACTAGCTTTAAGTCCCGATGTCAAAGCCTTAACTCTTTCAGTAGTAGATTATAATCAAACCCAAGAGAGTTGGGAACTAGTTTCTACTTTGAAAGAAAATGATATTTTTAATTTTAAAGGATATCAAACAGATTCTAAAACCCTCTCTCAACAAGTCAGGACAGGTAACATTACAATTGGGCTAATTATTCCACCAGATTTTAAACGAAAAATAGCCCAAGAACAGACAGCAGAAATACAAATATTCATTGATGGAATTGATGCAAATACTGCAGGTATTGCTCAAGGTTATCTGAGTCAAATAGTTCAAAGTTATAATCAAAAACTAGCTAATAGTCAAGATAGTGAATTGATTAAACCAGAAGTAATCTTTCTCTATAATCAAGGTTTAACAAGTAGTTGGTTTTTTGTACCTGGAGTAATTGGTTTAGTCTTAACTTTAACAGGAACCTTGATATCAGCTTTAACTGTAATAAGAGAAAAAGATGTCGGAACCCTGGAACAATTATTGATGACTCCTGCAGCAGCCTGGGAAATTTTAATGGCTAAAATCCTTCCACTCTTTGTGCTATTATCAGGAGAATTATTACTTGCTTCGACTTTAGCAAAGTTAGTCTTTCATCTACCATTTAGAGGTAGTTTTACTCTTTTTATCTTGTTATCAAGTCTCTATATTCTTGTTTGTATAGGAATAGGTATTTTACTAGCTACCTTAGTTAAAACACAACAACAGATAACACTAATATCCTTCTTCTTTAATGTACCTCTTATACAGCTTTCAGGCGCAATAGCACCAACAGAAAGTATGCCCCCCTTCTTTAAAACCCTTTCTTTTTTCAATCCACTACGTCACTATATAGAAATAGCCCGCAGTTTGATTTTAAAAGACGTAGGAATAGAAACTCTTTGGAGACAAGCACTAGCTTTATTAGTCTTTGCGGTAATCCTTTTAAGTTTAAGTATTTCTCGTTTTCGTCGTCAGTTAGGGTAATCTTATTACTATGTTGATAGTAGTAAGAGAAAAAATAATTCGCCTTATTTCAGCGAGAAAAGCAAATGAACAAGAAAGAAAAAAATATAAACAGAGATAAATTATTACTTGATATGCCTTTAGAAGAAAGAGAGAGAAAATTGTTAGAGATGTCAGATCAGGACATCGACTTCTCAGATATCCCACCCCTTGATGACAATTTTTTCAAGAACGCAAAACTCCTCACCGAAACACCCAAAAGCTAACAAATGAGCATCAAAATCGCCCTTTGCTTGTAGAATAGACACAACCCTATTTAGAATCGCTATGGGATTGTTAGAATTCTCTAATTAGGGCAGTATTTAGCTAATTTTTGACTAACTAGAGCATTGAGATAAATACCCGCTTGCAATGCTTCTAAAGCTAAGGCTTGATGAATTTTTTGATCAATTCTCACGTTAAATTGTTTACTCTCGTCTTTGTAAGAAGGAGGAATAGGAAGAGTACGACCTTTTTGTTGATAGTCTTCTTTGACCATTTCCCAAACAGTATGCAATGAGTCAATAGCTTGTTCTGGTGTTTCGCTGAATGCTGAAATATTAGGCATTTCTCTTAAATTAGCTAACCATTCGCCTTGTTCATCTAGATATAAGTTAATAGTGAAACCATCAAAATTATAGTTTTTAGAGATCATTCTTGTTCCTGATGATAGTTGAAAAATTGTTGGACTTGATAGGGTTTTGCTTTGCCATCTTTAGGCGGTTGAATGGGAAGTGGTTGTCCTTCGGGAGAATACCAAAGTCTATGACTAGCCTTTTGATGACTAAATTGCCATTTACATTGTCCTAATAGAGTTTCAAACTCATCAAAGATAAGATTTTCTGGGCTATTTTTGGCTTTCTGCCAGAGCTTATCTTTTTTAGACATAGTGTAACTCTAGTATAGTTACAGTCTAGCAATTTTAGTCACTCCTCGCCCTTTGCTTGTAGAATAGACACAGCCTTGTCTCAATGGAAACCTGTACAGATGTCTGCTCGCTTTAGTGCCCAAGAAATTGCTGCAGAAGGTCTCAAACCTGAAGAGTATCTAGAAATAGTCAATCGGTTAGGTCGTCACCCCAATAAAGCAGAATTAGGGATGTTTGGGGTGATGTGGTCAGAACATTGCTGTTACAAAAATTCTAAGCCACTATTAAAACAGTTTCCAACAGAAGGTGAAAGGATACTAGTAGGACCTGGAGAAAATGCAGGTGTAGTAGACCTAGGAGAGGGACTAAGGCTAGCTTTTAAGATTGAATCTCATAATCATCCTTCAGCAATTGAACCATTTCAAGGCGCAGCTACAGGGGTTGGAGGTATTCTAAGGGATATCTTTACAATGGGTGCGCGTCCTATTGCTATTTTAAATTCTCTACGTTTTGGTTCTCTAGATGAAGCCAGAACGAGAAGACTCTTTACAGGAGTAGTTCAGGGAATTAGTCATTATGGTAATTGTGTAGGAGTACCAACAGTAGGAGGAGAAGTTTATTTTGATCCCGCCTATTCAGGTAATCCTTTAGTTAATGCAATGGCACTAGGACTGATGGAGACTTCAGAAATAGTCACCTCAAAAGCTGAAGGGATCGGTAATTCAGTATTATATGTAGGTTCAACTACTGGACGTGATGGAATGGGTGGAGCAAGTTTTGCTAGTAGTGAACTTTCTCAAGACTCTCTAGATGACCGTCCTGCAGTCCAAGTAGGTGATCCTTTTTTAGAAAAATCTCTCATAGAAGCTTGTCTAGAAGCTTTTAAAACTGGTGCTGTAGTAGCTGCACAGGATATGGGTGCCGCAGGGTTAACCTGTTCTACTGCAGAGATGGCCGCTAAAGGAGGAGTAGGGATAGAATTAGATTTAGACTTGATTCCAGTTAGGGAAACAGGCATGATCCCCTATGAATACCTCCTCTCAGAGTCACAAGAAAGGATGTTATTTGTTGCACATAAGGGAAGAGAAGAAGAGTTAATAGAGATATTTCAGCGTTGGGGACTACAAGCAGTAATAGCAGGGACTGTTATAGAAGAACCAATTGTCAGAATTTTCTTTAAAGGAGAAGTAGCAGCAGAAATTCCAGCCAATGCCTTAGCAGAGAATACTCCCATCTACGAACGTGAGAGTTTAGCTGAACCTCCAGAATATGTTCAAAAAGCTTGGCAATGGTCTATAGAGTCTCTTCCTACTTGCACTTCTAAAGGTATTCCTGAGTTTAATAAGAATTGGACTGCATTGTTATTAACCCTTCTAGATAGCCCGACTATTGCTTCCAAACAATGGGTCTATCGTCAATATGATCATCAAGTGCAAAATAATACTGTCATCTTACCAGGCGGGGCAGATGCTGCAGTGATTCGCATACGTCCTATTGACACCCCCCCTAGTCAATGTCATATCGGCGTAGCTGCGACTACTGACTGTAATGGTCTTTATGTCTATCTTGACCCCTATGAAGGTGCTAAGGCTGCTGTAGCTGAAGCTGCACGTAATTTATCTTGTGTAGGTGCCTCACCGTTAGCTGTCACAGATAATCTCAATTTTGGCAGTCCCGAAAACCCGCTCGGTTATTGGCAATTATCCCAAGCTTGTCAAGGTATAGCTGAAGGTTGTCGTCAATTAAATACACCTGTCACAGGTGGTAATGTTTCTCTCTACAATGAGACCCTCAATGCAGAAGGTAAACCGCAAGCTATCTATCCAACCCCGGTTATAGGAATGGTTGGTTTAATTGAGGACCTTACTCTGATTTGTGGACAGGGTTGGAAAAATACAGGAGATCTAATCTATCTTTTGGGTTATCAGACAGACTCAGAACACATCACCCTAGGCGGTTCTCAATATCTCGTGACAATTCATCATCTAGTAGCAGGAAGACCTCCTAGAGTCGATTTTGAGTTAGAACGTCGAGTACAGTCTGTCTGTCGTCTAGGTATTCGTCAAGGATGGGTCAATTCTGCCCATGATTGCGCTGAAGGGGGTTTAGCTGTCGCTTTAGCAGAATCTTGTATTAGTGGGGGTCTAGGCGCTCAGATAGAGTTATTACCCTCAACAATAAGATTAGATTTAGTTCTTTTTGGTGAGTCTTCTAGTCGTATTATTGTTTCTGTTTCTCCTGCTGTTAAAGAGGGTTGGGAGTCTTTCCTAGATGAAGAAATTAAAGACTTTTGGCAATGTTTGGGCAGAGTAGAAGGAACTAATTTGGCAATTCAATCTGACTCTGAAATACTGGATATAGAGATCAATAAACTTTCTGATACCTGGTCAAATGCTATTGGTCGTCGTTTATCTGCCTAATCAGAATTTCTCATCCTGAGCATGAATCAATATAGCGCTCCCTAGATCTTTACAGGTGAGAGTGCTTGTTCTACAATAGAATTGCCATAACCTGGATTTCTTCCTTGCTCACAGTCTTAAGTATCTATTAGTATTTTTGTAGGTATTTCTACTTATACTTTAATATCTTAATATTATTTTAATATTTGATTTGGTTGGGAATGTTATAGTAATTAGTAAATCTAGTTCAAAGTATTGTTACTTAAAATACCTAGAATGAACTTAGATTTTAAATCAACATAAATTACTAAAAAACCTATGGCTCTTGTTTCTACTTTTGAAGTACTAGTTAAACCGCAACTACCCCCTGTCGGAATAGGCGCAACACTCAGTCGTAATGTTATTCAAGGTTATTTTTTAACCATTGCTAATGTTAACTTTTTCCCAGTTACTATCTCTATAGTTTTTACACTCAGATTTCCAGTTGATGGTGGATCTCTACCAGTACCACCTATATCTTTTGACGATTTTCTAAGTATTGTTGATATTAAAGGAGAGAATATATTTCCCCCAAGTATCGATGGTCAAGGAAAATTAATCCCAGAAATAGTGCCTCAAAATAATAAAGCAAGAGTTACTTTTACCCTACCTGAAAATGGAACTGGCTTGCTTTTACTACAAGCTAATATTCTCAAGGATGGCTTACTAAACACTGCCGATTTTGAAGCGCGTGGCTATGTGGAGATTTTCTTATCCTCACTTTCTGGCTCAGATACTGCCACTTTACTAGTAACACCAGAGCATAGAGGCACTTTTTTCCGTCCTGAAACAGCATCCGATGGTTCAGGAGAAATTATCTTTACCAACTTAGATCAAATCGCTTATGCTCTTCCTGTTAGTAATGGCGGAGTTTTTCAACTCTCTAATCAATAATATTTCTTTTTAAATATAAGTAGGGCAATATCTGAAACCCTACTTATAAATTAACCACATTATTTAAGATAAAAAGATGATAAAAGATACTCAGCCACACTTTCTAAATCTATCAAATAGTAAAATAGCGCTGCATCCTGAACCTCAAGGAGTTATTCAATTTATTGGTAGCTTTGTTTTTGGTTCTTTCCCAGCTTGGGCCTACAAATATCTGCTGCAATACTTATATTCAAAAGGCTATTCATTGATTTTGTATAGCTTTCCTTTAAATCTTTTTCAATTTAATCATTGGGAAGTTACTCTTAAATTAATGGAGGAGCAATATATTTTAAAAGATAAAATAATAGAAAGATTGGAAGAAAGTAAATCTGTAGTTAATGTAGACATATACTTAAACTCTTCTAATTACTTATGGCTAGGGCATAGTCTAGGATGTAAGTACATTATGCTTCTAGAAATTTTAAGCAATAATCCAACTAGACGCAGACAAGTACTGGAAAAATGCTTACTGAAGAAAAATAGAGAAGAATTGATAGCGAGAATTGAAGCAACCAGTCAAGTTTTTATTCAAGATCAACCGTCTATTCTGCTAGCCCCTGAGATAAGTAATACAATTAGAATTATAAAATCTAGTCTGAGAATATCTAATAATTTCGTCAAGCCTACCCAGAAAGAAACTGAGTGCATGATTAAAACTAGTCAAGAACTTTTTAATTTAATGGGCATTATCTCTTTTAATTGGGACAATATTGCTGAAGATGATGTATCTTTTATGATAGATCAAATAAAGACTAGAGCTTTTCAACCCTATCTTTATACAGAACTAGCAGGATGGCATTTTGAGCCTCTTGCTCTTCATATCCAAGATTTAGGTGAAACTGTTGTTCAGTTTTTCAGCCAACTTAGACAGAGATAAAACTTAGATCGTTTTCCTAAAAGTTGTGGTAAGATAATAAATTGTGCCATAATTGCAAAAAATTCAATGCCTAAACTAAAAACTCGCAAAGCTGCGGCTAAGCGCTTTCGCGCTACAGGAAGTGGGAAAATTCTCCGCCGTAAAGCTTTTAAAAGTCACCTCTTAGAGCATAAAACCTCTGAACGCAAAAACCGTCTCTCTCGACTAGTAGTAATTAATGAAAGAGATGAAGAAGCGGTACGCATGATGCTACCTTATCTATAAATTTCTAATCAATAATAAACGCAAAAATTAAAGGTTGAACCATGACCAGAGTAAAGCGCGGGAATGTAGCCCGCAAACGTCGTAATAAGATTCTCAAACTCGCTAAAGGCTTTAGAGGTGCTCACTCTAAGATCTTCCGCACAGCCAACCAGCAGGTAATGAAGGCCCTGCGCAACGCCTACCGAGATCGCCGTAAGAAAAAAGGTGATTTTCGTCGTCTGTGGATCACTAGAATTAATGCTGCAGCCCGTCTTGAAGGTATCAGTTACAGCCAACTGACCGGAAAACTCAAAATAGCAAATATTGAACTAAATCGTAAAATGCTTGCTCAACTAGCTATTTTAGACCCTGAAGCTTTCAAAAAAGTAGTTGAAATTGCTAAAGAGGCTTAAACAAACTAGTTATCTAACCAGAAAAGAGGGTCAGTCCCTCTTTTTTTAGTTTCAGGTGATCGCCAAATCCTAATGAAGATGATATATTTGTTACAGATTGTCAAGTCTTTTTAAAAACATTCTCAAATGAGCAATACTCCTCAAGGATACCTAAGAGTCGGTCAAGTTGCCCCTGACTTTATTGCTGATGCAGTGAGCAACCAAGAATTTAAAACGATTAAACTCTCTGACTATCGGGGTAAATATGTCGTTCTTTTCTTCTACCCCCTAGACTTTACTTTTATTTGCCCCACAGAAATCATCGCTTTTAGTGAACGCTACCCAGAGTTTGCTCGTATTAATACTGAGGTTCTAGCTTGCTCTGTAGATAGTCAATTTGCTCACCTAGCATGGGTGCAAACTGAGCGCAAAAATGGTGGACTCGGAGATATTGCTTACCCTCTGCTCTCAGATCTAAAACGAAAAATTAGTACATCTTATAATATATTTGATCCAGAAGCGGGAGTCGCTTTACGGGGTCTATTTATCATCGATCAAGAAGGAATAGTACAGCATTCGACTATTAATAATCTCTCTTTCGGCAGAAGTGTGGATGAAACGCTACGAACACTTAAAGCAGTTCAATATGTACAAAGTCACACAGATGAAGTATGTCCTGTAGGTTGGCAAGAAGGAGATAAGACAATGAGTCCTGATCCAGTTAAGTCTAAAGTATACTTTGCTGATCAGGAAAAAACAAGCAGTGACCGACTGACTACCCTACAGTAAAAAAATGCTTAAATCCTTATGGCCACTTGATCCCCAAGTTAAATATCTCAATCATGGGGCATTTGGGGCCACACCTAAGATAGTTCTGGAATATCAACAAGAACTCAGACAAAGGTTAGAAAGAGAGCCACTTTATTTTTTTACTCAAGAATACGAAGCCCTGTTAGATCAAGCAAGAAATAAACTAGCACAGTTCATAGGAGCAGAATCTGATAACCTAGTCTTTGTCTCTAATGCAACAAGTGGGGTCAACACTGTACTGCGTTCACTGATTTTTGAACCAGGTCAAGAAATTCTGATTACTAACCACACTTATAACGCCTGCCGCAATACTTTAGACTATGTAGCAGAGCGGAGTGGAGTAACTATAAAGGTTGTTGCGCTTCCTTTCCCTCTAGAGTCAGCTAGAATGGTTACAGAGGGTATTTTAAATCAGGTATCAAGTAAAACCAGACTAGTTATGCTAGACCATATTACTAGTCCTACAGCCTTAATCTTTCCCTTAGAAGAGATTATTCCAGAATTAAACAGACAAGAAATAGAAACCCTTATAGATGGTGCCCATGCACCAGGTGCTATACCACTCAACTTAAAAGCTTTAGGGGCAACTTACTATACTGGAAACTGTCATAAATGGCTCTGTAGTCCCAAAGGAGCAGGCTTTCTCTATGTTACACCTGAAAAACAAGCTCAAATTAGACCTCTAACTATTAGCCACGGTGCCAACTCACCCAGAACAGATCGCTCACGTTTTCAATTAGAATTTGATTGGATGGGCACCAATGATCCGACTCCTTATTTAGCTGTTCCCAAAGCCATAGAGTGGATGGACTCACTCTTTAAGGGAGGTTGGGAAGAAATTAGAGCAAGAAACCATCAACTTATAATAACAGCCAGAAAACTATTATTAGATGTTTTAGACTTGCCTTCTCCTTGTAGCCAAGAGATGCTAGGTTGTATGGCTGCTATACCTTTAGGGCGAATATTACCTTCTACCGAAAGCATAGAACAACATCTCAGAAAAGATTATTATCTGCAAGTCCCCATCTTTCCCTGGACAGACCCAGAAACCTCTATTTTGAGAATTTCTGCTCAAGTCTACAACAGTTTAGAAGAGTTTACCTACCTAGGGGAAGTTTTAAAAAAAGTCTTAGCCCATGTCTAATATACAAGTCACAGTTAAACTTTTCGCCATTTATCAAGAAGCTTATCAACAAACTGAAATACAGTTAAAATTACCCTGGGAAAGTCCCGTCAAAGAAGTTCTAGAAGAGATGATCAAGTCATACCCCTCCTTAGAAAAGTGGCGTTCTCTAACTCGTTTTGGTGTAAATTTACAGTTTGTTCCCCCAGATACCCCCTTAAAAGACCGTGATGAAGTAGTTTTAATACCGCCTGTGAGTGGTGGCTGAGTTAAAACTTACCCTTGACTGTAAATTGATAAGTTCCACCCGCTTCTAATTGGTAGTCAGAACGTTCTAGAAAACGGTTAAGAGGCTCAAAAATTAGGGCGCGTCCCAGTGTAGGAGAAACAGAAAGATGTCCTTGCAAAAAGTGCCATCTAAACCTCCAACGATAAGAAGAGGCGATGATTTCTCCTTCTATCCTAGCTTCACGCCAAGATTGATGGGTAACCTGAACCTGAACAACTGTTTCGGCAAAATGTTGAGAAGCCACTGCTAATTATCATCAAAAGATTTATTTTAACCAAGGACGACTCACTTGATCCAGTAATTCCCTATCTTCACAGCTCAAAGACCAACCCAAAGCACCTGCATTCTGACGCGCTTGTGCTGCATTTTTAGCCCCTGGAATAGGTATAACATCTTCTTGGGCAATTAACCAATTAAGAGAAATTTGAGCTGCAGTGCGTTGATATTTCTGAGTTAGTTGATTTAAAACATTTAAAATAGGGCTGATTTTCTCTAACCCCTTACGAGTAAAACGCGGATCAATTCGTCTTGCCCCTTTCGGATTTTCCACAGTTTCTGGGGTATATTTACCCGTCAATAAACCTTGCGCTAGAGGACTATAAGCTAATATAGTAACACCTAGTTCTTTAGCTGTTGTTAAGATTCCATCACTTTCAATTTGACGACTTAAAAGGGAATAACGTACTTGGTTAACCGCTAAAGGTACTCCTTGTTCTGCTAAAAGACGATGAGCTTCTTTCATCTGTATGGCTGAATAGTTGCTCACTCCTACTGTTAGAATACGTCCCTTTTTTACCTCATGGGCTAAAGCAGACATCAAGGTAGGTTGTCCCATTAAAAAGTCAAAGGGCCAATGAACTTGATAAAGTGTTACTTGAGATAATTTTAGACGTTCTAGACTAGCAGTTAAAGTATCGCTGACTGCTTGACTATTCCAGCGCCAAGGTAGAGGAAAGTATTTTGTGGCAATATAAACGGTTTTTTCTGTTTGGGCTAAAAACTGTCCTAGCAGTCGTTCAGACTCACCTAGTCCATAGATTTCCGCCGTATCAAAAAAGTTCACTCCTTCCTCTAAAGCAGTTGTAAAAGCTTCTTTTAGGTCATTAGAGTCATATTCCTGTCCATAACTCCAAAAGAAATTATCGCCCCAGGCCCAAGTTCCAATGCCCAAAGCGGGCACTTCTGGACCATTTATCCCCAGTTTTACAGTTTGCATTGCTTATTTTAACTAAGACCTACTTTTCCTTAAGTTAATCTAGATTTGTTTAATTTGCCTAGGGTCTGACTCAAAAAAATAGCATAATTGAAAATACGCGATGCTAAACCATAGCAGTTGATTGTGACCCTCAAGTGCGATTCGTTTAGTCTAGCGCGACCTGAAATGGTTTGTTTAGTACAGAAAACCTACTTCCCTAGAGGATTCATACCCTCTACCCCTGCGTAAAAGACTATCATTAGTCCGGTCACATCCCCAGTAAGTAATGAAAAGGATGGACTACAACCTCTTCGTAGCCTTTGAACTCTGCATCTATTGGCAACGAGTCTGGAGGATATTTTAAAATTTCTTGGCGGTCTATCTTGACGGTGTTGTTTTTGCTGCTTTTTTGATGAGATTTTGGAATTTTTCGTTCTTCCTCTGAGGAATGATTATTAATGATTATTTTCGCCCCTGGGTTTTTTTCCTTTTATCTCAGGTTTTACTTGTTCCCCTTTGAGTCGGTTGTTTTCATCACGCAACCTTTGATTTTCTTCTTTTAACTTCTTTACTTCTGAGTTGAGTTGCTCTATTAGATTTAATAATACTTCTATCGTTTGACGCAAGGCAGAATCGGCAATCTTCGTGGGGTCAATAGTTTGCAGCAGGATCTTTTCTGGTGTGTCTGTCAACTTCTTTTGCGTCATATCTCATATTCTATGACATTGTGTGGACTTATAAAATCGCTGTCTAATTTTTTCAGAAAACTTGTGCTCCCCCCACTTATTGAGCCGATACCCTTTTTGCCAATACAAAAACAGTTTTAGCGACAGCAACCGCACCATGTCCATAAGCATCTGCTTTAATGACTGCCATTAATTGAGTCTTCGGCGAGAGAAAACCTGTAATTTCTCTGACATTGTGGATGATAGC
>CASBQB010000265.1 GCA_949127655.1 Chroococcales cyanobacterium PMM_0086
ACATCACCATAACTCATTCTCTCTCTTGTGGTTCCTTCTGGACTGATAGTTAAACCATTTAAAATGCTATAACCTAATTCTTCTAGATAGGCAAGAGTAGCGGATTCTATATGACTTTCTGCAATTCTGGTCATAATAGGACTACAAAGCTCTTTTTGGTTTAAATGACATCTCAAGTCCAAGTTGTTCTAGAATTGTCGAAATATTTGATAAAGGGATATTTTTATCTTTTAAAAGTATATTGTCTTGAATAAAAGAGCTTTTATTAACAACTTGCTCAATCTCCCTATTAGCTTCTATTACATCTTTTATTCCTTGTAAAAAAACTTCGATTCCCTCCTCATAACAAGCGGTGAGATATCCAGCAGCATAATCAATATTGCGTAGTTTTTCCAAAAGTATTTGTTTATATTCAATAGTTGGCATCTTCTCTCTCCTGTTTATACTCTTTCCAGTATTGTTGAGCATTTTCAATATCTTGTTGTTGTGTACTTTTATCACCTCCTATTAAAAGGATTATCAAGTTTCCCTCAAGACTACCAAAGTAAATTCTATAACCAGGTCCATAATCTAACCGTAACTCAAAAACTCCCTCTCTAACTTTTTTACAATCTCCTATTAATCCTAAACGTAGTCTATTAAGTCTTGCTTCGATTCTTTGTTCTGTCTTTGGGTCTTTTAATTTGCTCATCCAGATAAGAAAAGGAGCCTTACCATTTGAACGAACAAAGACTTTGAGGATTTTTTCTTGTTCTTCCATACCTTATATCTTGCTCATAAGACCTTCTCCACTATTTTCTCTGCTTCTTGTAGTCGGATTTGTCCAGACATTAGTTTTGGGAGGAGGAGGTCACGGGTTTGGGCAAGCTGATCATTTTCTTTTTGGTTAATTTCCATCTTCAAACGGAGAGGGCGAACTGTCTCTTCAAAGGCATTGGCAACATCGTGTGTAGAAAGATAAAAGTTAAGCTTAGGAATGCTGCGAACATTAAGTGCGTTAAGTATTGTGCCTGCATCAGTTCGTCGTAAAATCTCTTCACGCATAGCATTAGAAAGTAAGCACTCAATCAAAAATGTTGGATATGGAAAGTCGGATTTGCATCTTAAACCTGTCATATTTCTCCCAAGTGCAGCAGTCAACCCTACTGGTATTTGTGAGACAGCACCAACACGACCTACGTTTGTAATAACACAATCACCAGCTTGAGCTTCTATCCGAGAAATCCAATTTGCATAGTCTGCTTCACTAATCAAAAAAGAATCATTCATATCAATTAAACCATCATCTCTAATATTCCAAAGCTGAAGCAGTGGTTTACCATTATCTTGTCGCTGAGGTTTTTTTGAGTGAAGACAATCAACAACTAGTGCAATATCTCCGATTTCAGTAACTCTCCACCCTACAGGCTTATCATCATCATCTAAAGCATCAGGAAAGAGTGACCAAAGTTCTGGTTCTAGATAAGGTTGTAGTCCTTCAGCTTTTGCTCTTGTAGGTCCAAAATCAACAAACCAATCTTTAAAGAACAACCTAGCCATTGATTCTAGCGTCTCGTTCATTTGGCGGTTTAGTTCTATTTTGTCGTCTAGTGCGCCAAGAATAGATGAGATAGCTTTTTGTTCTGGGAGGGGTGGAAGAGGTACACTAAACATCTTAAGCGATGAAAGAGGCTGCCCTATTCCAGGAGTACCCACTTGTGAAGCGAATTTAAGGATTTCTGCTCGGCCAGCAGTTGAACGAAAATAGTAATAGACAAAGAAAGGATCAGCCTTTCTTTCATCAATCTTGATTTTCATCAGACTACTAGAAAGAAAGTACCGTTTATGTTCTTCAGATGGAATAATAGCAACTTCCCCAACAGAACCTCTATGAGGAAAAACAAGCTCTCCAGTCTTTACAACACACCTTGGCATCCCATCAGCAAAAGACTCGGAAATGAATACCCAATCTCCTTTCCACGCCCTTGTGTTAGAGATATTAGTCCCCCGAATCACAGGTACTCCTGTTGCTGTGTATAATTCAGCTTTCATAGCTGACCCAAAAGGTCCGATAGCAATAGCTCCATTTTTGGGGGCAGCCAAACTACCCAGTTGAATCATCTCCCATTCACCCATTAAAGATCACCCCTTTTAATTTCCTAGACATCATACCCCAACCCCTTTTAATTTCCTAAACATTATGCCCCAACTCCTTTAATAACTCTTCTCAACTAATCCTCAATAACTATCTTTAAGCATTTAAAAATACGTCTACATCAATTTGAGTTTGTTTTAATATATTTCTTAAAGTTCCCTCTTTTATTTCTTTATGATGAGGGATTGTTGTTTTTTGTTTGGTCTCTGGATTAAACCAAATTTCATGATCTCCTTGGCCTGAGCGATAGAAGTTGACATCCTCTTGACTATTTTCAAAGAATCTTTCAATTTTTAATCTAATTAAGGTTTTCATGGTTCTAGATTGATTTTTGCTAGTTGTTTTTTTATCTCTTTCTCTAACTTGGCAGATTCCAGAAACTGTTCTTCTAGTGTTCCCTTTAATAAAGTAAACCTCTCTACAAAAGGCACATCATCATCTTCAATATCAGCAGCTCCTACATAGCGTCCTGGAGTGAGAACATAATTGTGTCCTTTGATTTCTTCTAGCTTTGCACTCTTACAAAAACCTGCTACATCTTCATAGGAGCCAGCATCTTTTTCACCGCGCCAAGCATGATAAGTACTACTAATCTTTGTAATATCTTCATCTGTAAGTTCACGTCTGGTACGGTCTACTAAATGACCTAGTTTACGTGCATCAATAAACAAAACTTCACCTCTTCTATCTCTTAAAGGGGAAGCTGCTTTATTTCTAGCTAGGAACCATAAACAAGCAGGTATCTGTGTAGAGTAAAAGAGTTGTCCAGGTAAAGCTATCATGCAATCTACTACATCACCTTCAACCATTGCCCGTCTTATATCACCTTCTCCACTTGTTGCTGAGGACATAGAACCATTAGCTAAAACTACTCCTGCTGTTCCTTTTGGGGAAAGATGCCAGAGAATATGTTGTAACCAAGCATAATTAGCATTACCCTGTGGTGGTACTCCATATTTCCATCTAACATCTTCACGCAAACGTTCACCTCCCCAGTCTGAAATGTTGAAAGGAGGATTAGCCAGAATATAGTCAAAACGTAAATCTTTTAACTCATCCTTGTGAAAACTACCCTCATTGTTCCAACGGATATCAGCATCAATGCCTCTTACAGCTAGGTTCATCTTAGCTAGTCGCCATGTAGTGTAATTGCTCTCTTGTCCATAGATAGCAATGTCACCAATTCGTCCCCCGTGTTCTTCAACAAATCTTTCTGACTGAACGAACATTCCACCAGAACCACAACAGGGATCATAGATTCTACCTTGGTAAGGTTTCAACATTTCCACTAAAACTCTTACTACAGAACGAGGAGTATAGAACTCGCCTCCTCTTTTCCCTTCAGAACCTGCAAAACCACCTAGAAAATATTCATAAACTCTACCCAGAACATCTCTAGCTTTGCCTTTCTCCTGGTGCATGGCAATACCACTAACTAGATCTATTAACTCGCCTAACATAACTTTGTTTAAAGCAGGCCTGTTATGTTCTTTGGGTAAAACTCCTTTAAGACTTTTATTCTCTCCCTCAATAGCAATCATCGCATCGTCAATGAGTTTACCAATGGTCGGTAGTTTGGCATTAGCTTGTAGATATGACCAACGGGCTTCTTTAGGTACCCAGAAGACATGAGTTGCTAGATATTCATCGGGGTCTTCTGCTGCAACTGGATCTTCTACTAGTAATATTTCATATTTAGACTCAAAGGCATCAGAGATGTATTTAAGAAAGATTAGCCCAAGAGCAACGTGTTTATAGTCTGACGGCTCTAAATTACCTCTTAGCTTATCTGCTGCAAGGAATAATTGAGCTTCAAAGCCGATGTTTGCTCCATTGTCATTCTTGTTCTTTTTGGTTTGTCCTCTAGCCAATTGAGTCTCCTAGAAATGATCCTGTTAGTCGTTTTACTCTTTATAAAGTTATTTTAAGAAAGATCCGGCCAAAGGTTGAGGGGGTCTCGCTGATTTAGCTAAATAATCGAAAAACTACCAGTACCAAGAAGAGGTTGATTGCTTAAAGTGGCAATTTGCAGAGCAGAATTACTACCATTCCCATCAGAATCAAAATACAAAGCACCATTAGTGGTATTGTAAATCAATCTCTGAGCACTAGTACTAGCGCTAGTTATTCCCGCCCCAGAAAAGAACTGATTTGCTGTTAATGCCTGTTGGGCAATTAGTCCACCGCCAAAACCCGTAGCTTGGAGTTGGATCTTATCATTACCATTGCCAAAATCTGTGATAGTGCCAATACCTGCTTGGGGTGAGTTGAACCTGAAGTTATCATCCCCACCTAAACCCGTAAGAATATCCTTAGTTCCAGCAATGAGCGTGTCATTTCCACTGCTACCTGTCAGAATACGATTACCAACGCTACCATCTAGAGTTGAGCTATCACTGACTGTTATGGCTGCCCCATTTTTGGCTGGTCTGGTGGTGATATTACCTGCTAAGTCTATCTGCCGTACCTGTATACTGTTAAGAGCATAGTTCCCAGTAGACAGAGTGAAAGTTGTGCCTGTTCCTGCAGTCCAAGTGCCACCACTATTGGTGCTATATTGCCATGAGGCACCCGTTTCTTGACCTGAGATACTCACCACACCTACATTAGTAAGCAGACCTATATTAGATGAACCTGAATAAGTGCCCAAAGCAAAGGTAGGTGGCAAAGGTGATGATAGATCTATAGTAATTGGTGTTGCATTGGAAAATGCTGTTGAGACATTACCTGCTACATCTGTTTGACGCATTTGAATGTTACCTACTGCATAGGTAGTGTTAAGTGCTAGAGCCCTGAGGGTTGTCCCTGCTCCATTAGTCCAAGTGTTCCCAGCATTGAGGCTATATTGCCATGTTCCCCCTGCTTCTAGACCTGAAACCCTTAGAGTTCCCACATTTGTTATCCCATCTGTGTTAGATGAACCGCTATCTGTTGCTAAGGCGAAGGTGATATCTTCGTCTGAAATATTGGCAATGGTTAGTGTAAAGTCGGTACTGGCATCATCAGGTGTGTTTCCAACCGTTGGATCATCTACATGGAGAGTTGCGTTGTAACTGCTTTTGCGTTCAAAGTCGGGACTGTCTCCAACGTAAAAAAGAGAGTTATCACGAATTTCAAAGCTATTTTTATCTGCTCCCGTTAAGAAGAGATTGTTGGTTCCCAGTGAGTCATCGACGATGTTAACATCCGCAACTTTTATTCCAGTGCCAATAACTGTATTTTCTACCAATTGAAGCGGAGGTTTTATGAGGTTAATACCAGTGGGAGCCATGTTAGTGAGATAACTCATTTGGACGGTGATTCCATCCTGTTGTATCCACATATTCAGGGCGGAGTTTGTCGCATTATAAATGTCGTAAATTTTGCCATTAAAGACATCTGAACCCACGTTGTTCCAAGTCTCTGCGGGATCGTTGGATTTTACGGTTGAGTTAGTACCATTAATAATTAGGGTTTTGTTGCTGTCGGTAATTTTTAGTAGGCTGAGTTTATCTACAACTAGGTTATTACTATTGCCGAGATCAATTTGTTCAATATTACGAATGCGTTGATTGAGTTTTGTTAAGTCAAAGCTGTTATTGCTACCAAGATTGGCGGGTAAAAAGAGGGTGTCGAAACCTGAACCGCCATCAATGTTCGTGATGGAATTAATATTGGTTCCAGGCAGGCCAAGAGTGTCATCTCCTTCACCGCCATTAAAGAGATAGGTGGCATTTTGATCCAAGGGCGCGATCGCATAGTCATCACCGTTCAGACCTTGAATGGTAACGGCGGTAATCCCTGAATCATTGGTAAGTTTTTGGCCAGGTGCAAGGAGGGTATAAGAGCCTTGTACTATATCTCCTATTTGAGGGATAGTTACACCCGGTTCATCACCAATGCCAACCTGTCCTATTATTCGTTCAACTTTACCATGGGAATCTTGAAAATAGAACCAGCCTCCATTCGATGCAAGCACAGTACCAGAGCTAAATTGCTGATTATATTGAGTCCGACTAGACCAGATTGGCTGTCCAGAAGACGAATAAAGCACTAAATTACCGTCAGTCTGCATAACAGCATAGCTGGCATCTGTCCCGCTCGTTCCAGTTGCCCAGAAACCGTATTCTGGATCGCTAGGGCTATCTTGACCATACAAGACAAGATTGCCGTCGTCTTGCATGATCAACCTGATCAATAGGGGTTCATCACCCGTAACGCTGCCATCTCCATCTATCAGGACGGTGACTTCTGAAGATTGATTAAATGATGTCGGAATTTGAAAAACGTCATTACCATTGGTTCCTGTCAGGCTATAGGTATTCGTATAGGAGGTGTCGTAACTGATGGGGCGTTGGGTTTCCCAATTTTGACCATAGACCACATAGGTTAATTTATTATCAGGATCGGTCATCAGGAAGTCATCGTAGCCATCTCCATTGACATCTCCCGCCGCATTAATTTGGTAGGGGTCTTGGCGATTGGGGAGTCCTTCGACTGGAATTTGAGCCGTCCCAGAACCGATGCTGATAATGGAGCTTTGATTGATAGAAGCGGAACCCAATTGGAGCCAGTTGAGATTTTGATTGCTTGGTGTGCCTTTATAGTTGACAACTGAAGCATCAAAGAGAATGTCATCAAAACCATCCCCATTGACATCACCAACCGCAACGGCATTATTAACGAGGCCCCCAAAGGAAGTCTGGGTGATTCGGGATAAGTCGTTAGCACCATATAAAATGCTGACGCTAGGAGCAGAGGCAGTCTCAACACTTCCCACAGACACATAGTTATAGGCGAAGGAACTAACGGTTAATAAATCGAGATAACCATCTCCATTGAAATCACCGAGGCTCACCGCGCTTTCATTGGATATGATGTTGTTGATATTTCCCTGAAGTGGAGACATTTCAAGTTGTACAGAGCTTGACGGGGAAAGGATTTGGGTACTTTCATTATATTGATACAAATGCAGAGACTGACTTAAAGACTGACTAAATTGACTACTGGTTACAGTTGCATTTTCTAGGAAAGCAATTTCATCAAATCCATCGTTGTTCAGGTCTCCAACAGCGATCGCACCTCCCTTCGTCCCCAAATTATAGGAAGTAGAGGGACTTGTTGTTAAACCAGAAGCAGAGCCTAAAAACCAATTCAGTTGGTAATTATTATTGGTTCCAGACAAGATCACTAAATCGGCAAAACCATCACCGTTAATGTCGCCCGTCACCATTTGCTGAACATTGTTTGGGAAAACGGAACTCAAGGTAAAAGTGGAATCTCCTAAGACCGTTTGCAAGCCTTCTCCGCCCTGATTAACAGCGATCGCCCGACTATTGCCATAATTGATAACGCTAACGATGTCCTGATAACCATCCGCATTAAAGTCACCACTAGCGACCAGTTGGGCCGTGTTAGAGTTCCAAACTGGGCTTTGAAGAGAAGCATTAACCAGGAGTTTTCCTGGTGTTCCGTCTGGGTTTTGCGTCAAAAGAGTGTATTGGGGAAGACTCGGATCGCCGGGGGCTAACTGTTTGACCAGTTCCCCCTGCGAAAACTGATTGGTACGGAGGTAAAGTCCACCATCAACGCCAATAGTCAGATAAGACCCAGCGTTATTAACTTGATTCGTGCCAGTGGACCACAGGGGCGCACCCGATTGACTGTAAACAACGAAATTACCATCTGACTGCATAACCGCATAGGCCGCATCAGCCGAAAATGGGGTATTATTTATGGGAACAGATTCATTGGTTGCAGTGTTATAAAGAACCAAACTATCGGGTTTCAAGATTAGTTGATAAACATTGTCGCCGATATTGTAGGTATAGGGATTGCTGACCTCAACCAGAGTACTATTGCCGATGGTTAACTGATTGCTGACTCCTGGTGTGGCATTACCGATGTTAATAAAATCATCAAAACCATCACCATTGACATCTCCTACCGGTAAAGCAGGGTTTTTATTCAAAAGAATGAAGCCATTGTCGCTACGAAGGTCTTGGACATTGACAGACAATCCCCCTTTTAACCAGGGATGCCCGATCGCCGTATAGACCAAACTATTACCATTACCATCATCACTACTGGGCGCACCGAGAACAATATCATCACCGCCCGTAGAACTGCCGCGATCGCCATTAATATCTCCGACTCCTCCCAAACCGATTCCCACCAAACCAGGATTCACGATATTATCCCCAGACAAGGGATTGGGAATACCCTGATATTGAAAAACGCGGGAACCCTTGACAGTGGGATCAAGCTGAAAAGTCAATTGATTTTTGTAGGCATTGGTGCTACCAAAGGCAACATAGGCACTGCCCGCATTTCCATAAGCAAAGGGAGTTCCAATCAATAAATCATCGACACCATCATTATTGACATCCCCCGCATCCGCCACCGAGTAACCCGCTTGACCGTTGGCCAACACGCCTTCAAAAATGACCCCTTGGCCAGCCGTTAATTTCTCTAGATCAGTAGGGGGAGTTTGACCTCCAAACAAGACATAGACCTTGCCTAATTTTGGGGTTGCGGTACTACTCGTGTCACCGATCGCCGCATTGGGAGCACCCACCACCAAGTCTAAGATGCCATCTCCATTGAAATCTAAGACAGCAATGGCGGAACCAACCCCATCATAAAAAGCGAAATTGGTTTTGGGATTACTACTGGGTTCTCCCGTGTGGGGATTTAGGGTTGCCTTGCCCTTGGTATCGGTAAAATTCGTACTACCATTAAAGACTTTGTTGGTAGTGGAAGTTTGAGCCGTGAGGGTAACGGTCCTGGGTGGCAGACTGCCATTCCCATTCCACAAATAAATCGCTCCGCCGTAACCCCGCACATTGCCCTTGCTATCGGTAACGGGATTGGCGTTGGGCGCACCGATCGCTAAATCCAAATGATCATCGTGATTAAAATCTAGAACCTCAAAGGAAGAACCGAATCCCAAATTAGCGGCGGGGGCAAAAATTTTGGTATTGAGGGTGGCTTTGATCATCGTTCCCGAACCAGAAAGCGTATAAATTCTCACTTCATTGTCGAGGGGTAAGCCGACAATTAACTCTGGCGTTCCATCATTGTTTATATCCGCCAGTAGCACTTGGTGCCCATAACCCTTATTGCTATCGTTAACGAGGGGATGAATCGCCAGTTGATTAATGCTGACGGTCGCTTGCTTTTTAAAGAAAACATTCAGGGCATTCTTATCAAAGAGATAAATATTGCTGTCTCCTGTCCCGCCAGTGGTGGTGTAGTTGGGAGCGGAGATCGCATAAAAATTATTACTTGTTCCTTGCCAGCTTGTCATGCTGTAACCCAATTGGGGAGAAGCGGCCGACGTAGAACTAACCCCTGTAATTTTTAAACCCTGACTGGCGGTTAATTTTTCGAGGTCTAAATCCTGATCCGTTACTTGCACCGTGTTAGACCCAGCCACCAGGTACAAACTCCCCTGACCATTGTTATCCCCCGCCGCACTCACAAAAAAGTCATCTAGGGGAGAGTTATTAACCGTATTAAGGTCGCCGTCCACATTTCCCGCCGCCGTAATGGCATAACCCAATCGAGCGTTTTGCGGACCCGTCATCGAAAAACCACTATCAATCGCCAATAAATTGATATAGGGATTGTCATCCTGCACCGTAGCCGTTGAACTCAGGGTTAGAGCGGGCGTATTTGTTGAACTCAGAAGGGAATTAGTCTGAGTGGGCAAAATATCTACGACTAAACGGAATTTTTCTGAATGTTCTAGCAGATTATCCGTTATTAGCTTAACTTCGAGGGTTTTATAAACTTCTCCTGGTGCGAAGGTCACACTGCCTTCAATATGTTCGTAATCAGCACTGGCAGTGGCCGTAATATCTTCGGTGCGATAGTTCAACGTCGTTGCTTTGGAGGTATCACCGCTACGTTTAATGACGAAATATACCTTGCCGTGATTTTCTTTAATACCAGTCGTTGTGGAAAGGGTGTAATGGGTTTTCCCCACTGAGTTACTGGCACTATTACCCGCGATCGCCCCCAGGGTATTAGCCGAAGTTGAGCTAACCGTTCCAGTGTCTTGATCATCCGAGGAGGTAATAATATTGTCAATTTGATTGACAGGAGTGGGACTGCTAGTGGTATTAAAACCGATGGGAATCCAGTTCGACCCATTGTAGAGAGATACACAGCAAACGTAGTTAACCGTAGTCAAATAGCGTCAACTGCTTTGTGTTTACTCCCTGATTGACTTGAGAAACTTTACGCCTCTTTGGTTCTAGGGTTTGGGACTTATCT
>CASBQB010000266.1 GCA_949127655.1 Chroococcales cyanobacterium PMM_0086
CAGCAATTCTCATTTTAAAACATTTATACTTAAAATATAGCTTTTATGAGCTTTTATTCCCAATTGTCTGAACGATAGAATGAGGGTTCTAGCTGTTTGAAATAATCAAAATCAGACAATTGGGTGAGAATAGTTCTCATAAGGCGAATTGCTGAACTTTTAGGACTGCCTCTTGACAAAATGTGACAAGTATGGTATGGTCTGGGAGTAAATAACATAAGATCAACAGCACTCAAATATTAGGCAATTTTCAGGTAAACTTCTCAATTTGTTGGGTGCAAGTGCAGGAATAGCACTCGCTACTCTGGTAAGCCCACTTAGCGCAAAGGCTGCTGATTTAGTCAAGGTAGATCTTTATTCAGGCTTTACCAATGTTGGTTCTGGCACTCCCTATACAGGTTTCGTTGGAACAATTACCGCAAATGACATCCAGTTCGGAACTAATACTAATTTCTTTTGGTTTCCCCTAAACTTACAAGCTTTCGGTGCCGATATAACTTCAGCAATTGATGTAGTCTCAGATGGAACCTATGATTTTGCACTGACCTCTGATGATGGGAGTAAACTGTTTATCGATAACAGCCTAATCATTGACAATGGAGGTCTTCATTCACCTACAACTGTCAATAATAGTACATTTTTAACAGCTGGAGTTCATTCCCTGAATGTACAATTTTTTCAAGGTTTACCTACTCAGAGTGGAGTTGATTTAGCTCTCCCATCAGGAGTTAGCTATGTAGCAGGTTCACCAACTCCAATAGGCGTTCCTGAATCTCAACCTATGACTCTTTTAGGAACAATGACTGCAGTCACTTTGGGTGCGGGTTTTAAACGTAAATTAGCTCAAAACAAAAAGAAAAGTGCTTAAATCTAATCTTTAGGGTGCAGAAGAAGTGATGAGAAATTCGCAACAGACTAGGCTACAGAAGCAGATGTGTAGCCTAGTTATAACTCAACTGATCTGAGTTAATGACTCCTTTACCAACTCACTTAGAGAGACCATAAACTCGCACCGATGATCGATGTTTAATGAGGAATTCTTTCTAATACTCCCTCATCATATACTTCATACAGATTTAACTCTGGTAAATGAACCTAACCAATATGACAGCGACAAACTTGGTTTGTACAATTTTTAGAGAATAATACTTGCTCAATGTGAATATGGAACACAGTTAGTTTTTAGACGTGGTAAATGGTTTGCTGTATTTCCAGAACCCATAACTTATACTCCATCATCAAGTAATAAATTGATAGCATTAGACCCAGGAGTCAGAAGCTTTTTGACTGGTTACGATGGTGATAAAGTAATAGAAATAGGTGGAGGAGATATAGGTAGAATTACCAGACTCTGCCAACATTTAGATAATTTAATAAGTCGTTCAACTAAAGTCAATGCTAAACATCGTAAGTCGATGAGAAAAGCAGCCAATAGAATAAGAGAACGCATACAAAACTTAATTGATGATGTCCATAAAAAAGCAGCTTGTTATCTAACCACAAACTATCAAGTAATTTTTCTACCTACTTTTGAGACTAGCCAAATGACTACCAAAGTAAAAAGAAAAATACGGGTTAAAACGGTTAGAAGTATGCTAAATTGGGCACATTATCGATTCAAGTTAATTCTAAAACATCAAGCACTAAAGCGAGGTTGCATAGTGGTTGATGTATAAACCCATCCTTCAAGCGCCAATTTAACAGCCATTGCTCTTTTTAATTCTCTTGAATCAGGGTTACTTTTAATCCATTGCTCTAATTTTTTAATAAATTCTTTTTTCTCCATAAATTCTTAATATCTCTATTTATTGACCTTAATTATATCATATTTTTGACTCTATTAATTTACGAATCAAATGTAAATGCTATACCCCTCTTCTGTTACTTTCCGAATCAAGACATAATAAAAGTAAAAAATTAGCCATCAGGAAAATATAAAATAGGTTGATTGATAATTGCTAATAAATGATTAAGACCTCTTAATAATTCTGAAGAATTAACTATTCTTAGCCAGGGATTTATCAACCAAAATATAATTAGGGGTTGAATCTTAAGCTGCCAATTATTCAGAGTAGTTTTCCAGTTATCTTGATGGGACCAACGGACAGGAAATATAAATTGATTCGGTTTAATTTTGGTCTTATCAAAGTCAGTTTTTTCCTTTAAAAGTACAAAAGATTTAGTACTAAGACTAATCATTAAATAAACACGCTTTGATAATTTCCCACCACTTCTCTATATCTTCACATTTAGTTAAACGTTTTTCTGCCCAAAGGGCAGTTAATCAGTCCAACCTAATTCTTGTTTACATTGACGATTTTTCCGACCAAAGGTCAGTAAACCATATTCTATCCAAGTTCTTAATCCACATAAATCTCCCAACCTCTTTTTTAAAGAGCCTTGACAGTTAGTCATAATGAAACTAGTAGAATTTTCTGGTAATGTTTCAAAATCTGTCGTTAGTTGCCAATAAGTTGTTGTTCTTTTTTTACCATAAATTATTTCTCTAATATATCTTATTTCTTGAGTACCATCACTAAAAGTTCTGATAAATTTACACCATTTATTTGCTCTTACCTTTTGATTAGCTGGCAGGAGTGACTCCATGATTGTTTCTAATTGCCACTACATATTCTAAATTATTTCTATTTAAACTACTTATAAAATCGCTGCTTTCTCCATACAAACTGTCAGACAATACTACTTTAATTGCAAACCCTAATTTTACAAGCTCTTCGACAATTTCTGCGGCTATTTCTGTCTTAGTTTTATATTTATCTTTTTCTTTAAGTCTATCTTTGGGTTTGTATGTTCTTGTAATTAATGGAAAGGTTATATTTTCATAAACTTTATAAACATTTACTGAGACGATTCCATTATCTACTTTGCCAACACTTCCAAGATATTGTCTATTTACATAATCTGTCTTTTTTCCTTTTTTTCTATCCCCCGTCACCCTCCCTTTCAAGGGTAGGTTTTTTACATAAAAGGTACAATCTGGGGAAGACAAGGGGGTTTAACGTGGACAAGGAAGACAAGGAAGAAGAACAAAGAACCATTAGACCTCTTGCAAAAATAAAAATTAAATCAATTTAAGTCCCAAAAACCCTATTTCTTTCCCCTATTGCCTATTGCCTATTCCCTATTGCCTGACGAATGCCTGAAGTCTATTAAAACCCATGAAGACTTAGTAATCTATCAAAAAGCATTTGAGGCTGCCATGACCATTTTTAAATTATCAAAACAGTTTCCTTCTGAAGAAAAATCTTCTCTAACAGACCAAATTCGTCGCTCGTCTCGCTCAGTTACTGCGAACTTTGCGGAGGCTTGGCGGAAAAGAAGATCTAAAGCATCATTTATAGCTAAATTAAATGACTGTGAAGCAGAAGCAGCGGAAACCCAAGTTTGGATAAAATTTGCTGTTAAATGTGATTAGATCTCTACTGAACAAGGAAGAGAATTCTCTAGTACATATCAGCAAATTTTGAGTGGGTTGGTCAAAATGATTAATAGACCTCTTGCAAAAATAAAAATTAAATCAATTTAAGTCCCAAAAACTCTATTTCTTTCCCCTATTAGACCTCTTGCAAAAATAAAAATTAAATCAATTTAAGTCCCAAAAACTCTATTTCTTTCCCCTATTGCCTATTCCCTATTCCCTATTGCCTGACGAATGCCTGAAGTGTATTGCCTATTGCCTATTCCCTATTGCCTGACGAATGCCTGAAGTCTAATCATCCAGAGAATTGGTTAATTGGTTAATAGTCATGCCTATTAGACAAATTGCTGTCTTCCTTGTCTCCCTTGTCTCCCTTGTCTTGTCATCACTGAAATATAAAATACCTACACTTGTAAGCGTCACCCTCCGGGCTGCCGCTACGCGTCAACGTCTACAATTACTACTATTTCCTTTCCAGATAATACTTTTAATATTAGTTCTAATCTTTTGACTTCTAATTCTGACCTAACCCACGGTGATTTAGTAATAAAATGATGTAGTGATTGTGATGAAACTCCTACTACTTTACTAATTTCTGCGAAAGATTTACGTTTTATAGAAGTGATAATTCCTAAATGTAAATATTTAAAACATTCATAACTTCTTACATCAAAAAATAACTCTTTATAATGTTCGCAATATTCGTCTATCTCAGGAATGGTTTTGTCTGCGTCTCTTGCTAAATGTTTCTGAATCTGTTCTGCTACATCCATTATCTACTCTACTTTGTAGCTCATATTCTCTTTTATTTTCTCATATTTGAGTTCGGAGTTTGACAGAAGAGGGATACTTCCGAAATTGACTCATTTAGAGAAGATTTTACCGAACAGACTTCTGATGTATACGAAAAGGTTAGCGTGAAAATGGACTCCTACAATTTACTTCAGAGGTACATCGAGAAATTTCGTGTTGTGCTCGATGCGATCGGGATCAATACCCCAATTCAGGCAGATTGTTTAACAGGCGGGGTCTATTTCTTTACACACCGAGAGCAGAGTTTTGGCTGGCATCAGGATAGGGACAGCTATTACACTTACCAAAATCACTATAATTATCTAAATTTCTATATTCCCATTATCAAACCTGATATTAATCAATCAAACCTCTCATTGATTCCTTTTGATCGATTACAAGCAAAGACACCAGATTTCTATAACAGAATGTTAGGTAAAGGCGCTTCTCTTTTGGGAGTTTGTGCAAATAAAACTTACTATGAAGATGAAAATATGGGAGGGACAAGTTGCGTGCTAGATTATCCCCTGGATGAATTAGCTGAAACACCCGCGCTAGATGTGGGTACTCTCTTGATACTCAGAGGTAATGTCATCCACAGAACACAGGATACTAATACCTTACGAGTTGCGCTGTCCGTAAGATTTGCCAACTCTTGTCATAAAATATCAAAGTCAGTTCTGGTCAATGGGGGCACCAAAAAATTGGAAATGATGGCTCATGACCATATCCGATACCAGCAAATTTTGGATTATATTGAGGTGCTTGGAACAGCAGGAGTAATGCCCATAGGCGCAATATTTGGTAATTCTTCCTATCAAGCGTTTAAAGCTAAACGAGTGTTATCCAAGTTTGAGTTCTGTATCTACCTACTGCATGAAAAAATTAAAATGGGCTTGTTTGTTGATGCAATAATAATTATCGGAGAAATTATAAAGAAGCGTTGCCGCAGTCTAGTAGTACCCAAGGTTAAACATTAAGATGTAAAATTTTATCGCTATTGGGGGTTTTTTGCAGGACCCCGCTTCAATAGGCTTTCAAGGGTAGGGAATTAAAAAAGGAAGGCAAACAGGTAGAATATTCAAAAGAGTTAGTCTAAAAGAACTAAAAAAAGAAGCAAATCCTAAGAGACCAGGAAAGGAAGCTTAGTAATGCAAATAGGGAAAAATGAGGGAAAGCAGGAGAAAAGTTAAAATAGAAGAAATCCTTGACAAATAAAGAATGAGCGACCCTGTAACCATTGAAGATATTTATAAACTGTTCCGAACTTCTCAAGAAGAAGCAGACCGTCGTGCCATAGAAGCAGATCGCAGCATGGCAGAACTTAAGCAAAACATTCTAAAATTAGAAAAAACTGTGGAAAGAACCAGTAAAGCAGTCGATAGTTTGACCACTCGTTGGGGACGCTTTGTGGAAGAATTGGTAGAACCTGCTGTAATCAGACTTTTTCAAGAGAAGGGGATTGATGTTAAAGAAGTTTACCCTCGTGCTAGGGTTTCAAGACTTGGTATTGCGATGGAAATTGATATTCTAGCTGTCGATGAAACTGCTGTAGTTTTAGTAGAGTGTAAGTCTAGACTGTCTCAGGATGATGTAGATGAATTTTTGGAAAAGCTAAAAAACTTCAAAACAGCCTTTCCCCATTACAAAGACTATCAGGCTTATGGTGCGGTTGCAGGCATAGAAATTAACAAAGGAATAGATCGCTATGCCTATAAAAAAGGGTTATTTGTCATTAAACCTTCAGGTGATAGTGTAGCTATTGCTAATGATGCTAACTTTCAACCCACCACTTGGTAGTTTAGTTCTCTGAAGTCAACACGACCAATAATGTGACCTTTTATTCCTAAGCTACTCCAGTTAGAAGTGCAACTTAGATACTCAGATCAGGACTAGACTACAGAAATACTCCAAGATCGGCTCTGTAGCCTAGTCATAACTCAACTAATCTTCTTTAATAACCCCTTTACCAAAGAACTTAGGTGGTTCTTTAAGGGTGTAGACTTCGGGATACTCTTCAAAAGCACGACGAACATAGAGAGGAGTTTGCATAGACCCTAGAAGAGAGATTCCATCAATCATTCTCAAACCCCCAGTAGTCTTCTGGCCTAGTAATAGATCAATAGCTTGAGGATCGGGCTGTGTACTAAAGGATTGATTAGCGCAGAGAGCAAAACCCCAAGGAGAACCATAGCTAGCAGTAGGCGCAAAAAGAGAATGAACGTGAGGGAAGACAGACTTGAGAGTGTTAACTAAACGGGCATGATAAATGACTTTAGGCGGTGCAATCGGACCTGATTGTACCATCACATAACCACCAGGTGAGAGGACTCTCTGCAGCTTTTGGAAGTATTCCTGTGTGAATAGAGGGTAAGAAGGACCTTCTTCAATCGGATCGCAGAGGTCAGAGATGATAATATCCCACTTGTCTGTAGTGCTATCTAGAATTTCTAGAGCATCAGCAATAACTAATTCTACTCTAGGATCATCAAAAGCCTGCTGGTGCATTTCTGGTAAATGATCCCTACAAGCTTGGACAACTTCTCCATCAATATCAATCATCATTACACGCTCTATACTTTTCCAGCGTAGAACTTCTCGAATGGTTGCACCTTCTCCACCGCCTAAAATGAGCACGGTTTTAGGTGACTGATGAGTAATTAAGGCTGGATGTACTAAAGTTTCATGGTAAATGAATTCATCTCCTGTACAAGATTGCCACTTGCCATCTAAAACAAGTGCTTTACCATATTCACCAGATTCAACAACATATACTTCCTGGTATTCTGTCTTTTTGTAAGCTAGAATCTGGGTGATTCCATGAGAGTAGATATCCCAAGGGCTAATATATTCATTAATCCAGAGATCTGCTTGTACTTGACTACCTGCCATAGATGATCATCCTTCAACAAGAATAGGTTTAATGCGCAAACCTAATTATATATTGAGCCAAACCCCAAACCGCCTAAGAGTAAAGATTAACTAATATAGAGGTTTATAACTGCTATATAATAGCCTTAAGATGATTGAGATCTACACAGCAAGAGAACAAGGAGAGAGTTGGCTATCTCGTTATAAAAGTCAGACCCCCCATTTAGCCTGTATCTTGGGTTTTACAGCAACAGGATTAATTCCAGGCATTTCAGCAGCAGGTAAGACTCCTGATGACCGTCAATATACCGCCATTGCTGACGCTGAATTTCTAATTAAGGGAATTTCTGCAAACCCTACTTATTCACTGCCTCCTCTGAGTGGGGGAATATCACCTGTTTTCATTACTCGTGCTGTTATTGAGTCTCTATCTATTCCTGTTACCATCTTTAATGCAGGGTTACCTCATTCCCCCTCTGTACCCCATATAGACTTAGGTGGGAGTCCTGCTGCTTGTCTGACTAGTGGGGACGCTTTACCCTTAGATACTGTAAAAAATCTCTATCAAGCTGGTCTTGTTTGGGGAGAAAAACTAGCAGGTCAAGTTTCAGGTAGTTATTTAATCTTAGGAGAATGTGTAGTAGGAGGCACAACCACTGCTTTAGCTTTACTGTTAGGCTTAGGGTTAAATGCTGTAGGTAAAGTTAATAGTAGTCATCCTAACTGTAATCATCAGCAAAAATTAGAGATTGTCGAGACTGGCTTAAATAAGGCTCAATTACTCCTCAATGATCCCTTTAAACTAGTTGCAGCAATAGGTGATCCGATGCAAATAGTCGTCGCTGCCATGGCTATTGCTGCAAGTAATGAAGTCGGTGTTCTTTTAGCAGGAGGAACTCAAATGTTAGCTGTCTATGCTCTAATTAAAAGTCTAATAGAAACAACCAGACCCAAGGTTAATCTAAATAATATTGTGGTTGGTACTACTCGTTGGGTAGCAGAAGACCCTACAGGAGATACGGTAGGACTAGCTAAAATGATTGGGGATGTCCCCTTACTCGCTACTAAGTTGAGTTTTGCAGAGTCTATTTATTCTAACTTACGTCTCTATGAAGAAGGCTTTGTTAAGGAGGGAGTAGCTGCAGGGGGTTTAGCTATTGCTTCGCATCTTTTAGCTGGGTGGTCACAAAATCAACTACAAAGCTGTATAGAATCTTTAGTAGAGCGTTACTCTGGTTCTGGGCAATAATGGAAGTCTTACACCAGCTTGGGGATTTCTTAGATAATAATAAGATCATTGAACAAGATCCTGGCTATTGGTATCAAGGAAAAGATCCTCAAACTGGAGAACTTTTACAACTGCCTCGCACTACCTTAGCAGAAGCTATCGCACGCGGATTAATGCAGCAACTAGCTAGTGATCTGATTGAAGGTAAGATGTATGGCATACTACTAGTGGAAACACCTAAAAAAGAACAAAGAGTTCTCAAAGCTTTTTCAGGACTACTAGAAGGAAAAAGTCAGGTTGCAGGTTGGGTACCGCCTATCACAGGACGCAGTGAAGTTAGTTTAAATGAGGTTGAGACTCTGGCCTTATTAGAAAGTCTCAAACAAGAATTAATCGGACTCCAACAGCTTAAAGTCAGAGAAGCTTATGAAGTGATATTACAAGAATTTAAACAACCTCTAGAGGCGTTAAGCATATCACAGACTCAACGTAAGCAAGCAAGAGACGCAGAACGCCAAAGACTACTTAATACTCTCACAGATCAAGCTTTAGCCACTGCCCTTGAACAACTTAACCAAATGAGTCGTCAAGATGGTCTAGAAAGGCGAAGACTTAAAGAAAAGAGGGATCAAGTATTGTTACCTCTTAAACAGCTTATTACTCAAGCAGATAGGCAAATTACTCAACTTAAACAACAGCGTAAGCTTCTCTCTGGTCAGTTACAAAGTCAACTCTATCAAGTCTATTCTGTGACTAATTTTCAGGGAAAGTCTACTTCCTTGGAACAGTTAATGAATGAAGGTCAACTTCCTACAGGTACAGGTGAATGTTGTGCGCCTAAACTTTTACATTATGCTGCTACTCATCATCTGAGACCCTTAGCAATGGCTGAGTTTTGGTGGGGTTCTTCTACAGCTAATAAAAAGCAAGGTCAATTTTATGGTGCTTGTCGAGAAAGATGTCAGCCTTTAATGGGGTTTTTACTTTCTGGGTTGTCCGAGATTGACTTATCTATAGTCTATCAAGATCAATGGTTAGTTGTAGTCAATAAACCTGCTGGTCTATTATCTGTTCCTGGTCGTTATGGTGACCGTCAGGATAGTGTAGAAAGTCGTTTACGTCTTCTTTTCCCTCATAAAATAACCCTTAAAGCTGTCCATCGTTTGGATCAAGATACATCTGGTCTGCTTGTGCTTGCTTGGGATGAATATATTTATAGTCAACTTAGCCAACAGTTTGCACGTGGAGAAGTAGAGAAGGTTTATGAAGCTATTTTAGAAGGTTTAATACCTACCGAGGAGGGAGTAATTGAATTACCTTTATGGTCAGATCCTGATACTCGCCCTTATCAAAAGGTAGATTGGCAATATGGTAAACCGAGTATAACCCGCTTTCGACTCATCGCAGAAGAAAATAACTATACCAGGATAGAATTTACTCCCTTGACTGGACGTACTCATCAATTAAGGGTTCATGCGTCCCATTCTCAAGGTTTAGGAGTACCTATTTTAGGTGATCGCCTTTATGGTCATCAAGATCCAACCACTCGCCTACATTTACACGCTAAAAAACTCTTTTTTGCACATCCTGCTAAATTAGGAGAATATTTACCTCTAGAGATTAAAACTCCTTTTTAATGAATAATAAATTTTGGATTATTGCTTTAATTTCTCTAATTAATTCCTTGAGTGCCACTATACTTATCCCGACTATCTATCTCTATGGGCGTGAATTTGGTCTCAATGATTTTCAGACTAGTTTGTTATTCTCTATTTACTCTCTTTCCCAGTTTTTTGCTACCCCAATTATCGGTAAACTCTCTGATCGCTTTGGTAGAAAACCCCTCTTAATTATTAGTTTACTCGGCACTGTTATTGCTAATTTAATGGCAGGGACAGCTAGTAATGCTGGTATCCTCTTTTTCGCTCGCTTTCTTGATGGTATTACTGGTGGTAATGCTTCTGTTGCTCAAGCTGTCATTTCTGATGTTACCTCACCTCAAAATAGGGCTAGAGGCTTTGCTATTAATGGTGCAGCTTTTGGTTTAGGCTTTGTTATCGGGCCTGCTATCAGTTTATTAGCCCAAAAAATCTCTCTAGGTACTTCTTTTTTGGCTTCTGGTTTTATCGCTCTGGTTGCTTTAATTATCACGCTCCTTTTTCTACCTGAAACTCTCCAAGAAAAAGCCAGAAAAGCTAAAAATATCTTTGATTTAGGTTTAGGTAATTTAATCAAAGGTCTCACAGTTCCTAGACTGGGTATTCTGCTGATAATTAATTTCTTATTAGGTACAACATTCAGTATTTTTACTTATGCTTTGCAACCTTATTTTATCAATGTATTAAAACAGAATAATGAAGGTTTAACTCTACTATTTTTAATGCTGGGCATTTTTGCTATCTTTATGCAAATTTGGGGAGTAGGTCTCTTAATTAAAAGATTCGATTTAGTTTCTATTCTGTTTCTCGGTTTATTAGTTAGAAGTCTATCTTTTATGCTAATGCCTATCTGGGAGAATGTGGTTTATTTCATTGGGGTGAGTCTGGTTTTCTCCATCTTTAATTCTCTGGTTCAACCGATGATCAGCACCCTAATTTCCCTCAATACTAAACCAGATGAACAAGGTACCGCTTTAGGTTTAAACTCCTCTTACTTGAGTTTCTCTAATGCTGTAGGACCGATTATTGCTGGACTATTAATTCATCAAAGTAATCCTGAAACCTATGCTTATCCCCTATATCTAGCAGGTGTCTTGACCTTTCTAGTGTTAATCTTAGCAATCAGAACTCGTAAGCAATATCAAGTTTAAATAAAACTTCTTAATAAATTTGTTACATAGCATGAATTTGTGCTAGGATTGAGGAAAGATAATTATTATTAAAAAGGTCTAGGTATGTATAGGAAAAAGCTTCTGGCAATGACAGGTCTAGCCGTTTGTGGAATCGCAGCTAGTAGTGGTTTTATTGGGGTTCAAGCTGCTACTATCAGTCAATTGTCAGCAGGCACTAACAACACGGTTAATGACGCACAGTCGGGTTTAGTATGGTTAAAACTTAATCAGTCCCTCAATAAATCTATTAATAACATCAAGCTTAACCCTAATGCTGGTTATCGTTTAGCAACTAACGCTGAAGTAGTTCGACTTTTCAATGGACTAGTAGGTAGCAACGGGTTACAATTTGTAAGTTTGTTTGGTGACACGACTGGAACTGAAGTAGCACGTGGATTGTATCTTGATTCTACTGGAAACGGAGCAATTGCGGCTAGGGTTAATAATAATAATAACAATAACAGCATATCACCAAGTAATTCTCAGGAAACTCTCATTTTTAAGAACCAAAACTATGGAGTATTCCAAGTTCAACAAGTAGCAGCAGTACCTGAACCTTTAACTATCCTAGGAAGCATAACAGCATTGGGATTCGGTGGAGCTTTAAAGCGGAAGTTAGCTAAAAAATCCGCCATTTAATCACTTAAATTTTCTGATCTATTACATCTATTGCTTAACTTTTCTTTTGAAGGAAACTAATTAAATTTTTCAAAAGGGATTGACTAACCTCTTTAGTAATAGTTTTTTCTTCATCGACAGAAGAAGCTGAATCAAACGAGTTAGGCTCATCTTGGCCATTGTTGATCAGTGCGACCATTGGCAACTCTTCAGCCAAATTCACAGCGATCAAACGAAAAGCAATCTGTCGAATTTGATTGGTAGAAAGCTTCATCTCTTGGGCAGTAGTACTCAAGGCAATTCTCTTATTACAATACTGCCAAACTTGGTATTCAAGCTTATTGAGATTAAGAGGAGGTTCACCCTGTGTATTACTCATTAGAGCAGAGGATAAATCGGGTAATTTTTCTGCTAACATAGACCAGTCTTTGAGAGCGCGTAATCCTGCTAAAGTTATTTCTGTTCCAGGACTGCTTAAACCAGTCATTTCCGCCATTGGAAGTAACTGATGAGGATCAAACTCAAATTGAGCATCAGAAAGTTCAAAGAGGTTGCAGACTTGCTGCATTACCTGCACATAAAAAAGAATTTTTAATTGCTCGGCTTGTAATAGATTTTTTGATTTTAAACAAATACCTAAAGGTAGATCGATAGGAGAATTCTCAGATGCTGTCTGCACAATTATTGTACTAAGCCAGTTTCTTTGAGCAATCAAAGTTGTTAAACCGAGAGAATCCTTGCGATCTGCAGCTCCGACAATACGACCTTGACGGAACCAAATATAGTAATTTTTGTGGGTTTCGTTGGGATCACTGTTAGGGTTTAAAGTTAGTAAACCAGTCTTACTGCCTTGTTCTAAAATTTTAAAGATTTCGCCTAAGGAGTATTCCGAAAGAATTCCTTTTATAGCCATAGCTTAGTTCCTCTTTATAAATAACATTAGTTATTTCAAATAATCCATCAACTCTTGTACCATTATAACTACAGTCTCAGCGACGGAATCAGTTTCTGTAGCATTCACGGGAACCATTTTTGGCTGTTTTTTTGTCTCAGGATACCCTAAAGCTAGGGCGATATTCTCTGGAAACCAAGCACCTATACAGTCCACATGAGTTAGTCCTATGATAAAAGGAATATCAGCCCTTTGATTCATAAAATTGATAATGCGACGAGCATTATGGAATTCACTTGGTCGATTAGCTGGAACGAGCACTAGATAAGCATGAGCTTTCTTAATCAGCATATCCCACATAAAATCAAAGCGGGACTGTCCTGGTGTTCCATAAAGATGTAAGGACATATCAGGACCAAAGTTAAGGCGACCAAAATCAAAAGCAACTGTTGTATTTTTCTTTAAGAGTTTGGTTTCATCTGTAGCTTTACGATCTGTATCCACGGGTTCTATCTCGCTAATAGAACGAATAAAAGTTGACTTTCCTGCTCCCACTGGACCTGTTATTACTAATCGCAGGATTTCCATTAGTTCTCCTCAATGCTTATCATTAATCTCTTAAAAGGGGAGGTGAAAAATCCACCTCTCCCAATATAGTTGCTTTTTTTTGTATATTCCTAAGTGAGAACTCAGATCAAAGAGTTATTAATTACTATCTTAGCGTCACCTAGTCTAGAAACTTGGATCTTAGTAGTAATTAATTAATAACCGAGTATTCAAAGACATCATGTGATCCACCACGTAGAACAGATTCTGTCTGTTTTCCCCGTAACCTTTTGCCTGTAATAGCTTCTAAGGCTCCCTGCACTGCACCTAAAGTAAAAGTACATTTTCGCTCAGAGTTCATTGGTTCTCCGGCTGAACAGATCGTTTCTCTAGTGTAGGCGCGATAAAGCTCCCCATCCTGTTCTAATTTA
>CASBQB010000267.1 GCA_949127655.1 Chroococcales cyanobacterium PMM_0086
AATCCTAGGGCGAGATAGTGGTTGTTTGGTAGGACATCCCAGACGGTTCGACCGTTCAAAATGGTTTATTGGACAGATATAACGGGTCGTTATATTTGACTATTCAATAAGCAACTATGACTCTACCGTCTCTATAAACTTTAGCAATAAAAGGAGCTTGATTTCCTTGAGTCATTTTTGCTATTTTATTAATAGTATTAACAAAAATATCCTGCATATTCTTACTAAATAGCTTACCTGAAGTAAGAATAAAAACTCTTGCATTAGATATGGCAATTGCTTTAAGTTCTAATATATTATTACCTATTCTTTGATCTTTAGTTAAAACAATCCAACCTTTTTGACTGACAAAAGGCAGCCATTCTGTATCAGGAGCATCTGGTTCAAAATGACCTTGATGGAACTCAACATTTACCCCTAGTTGTTGCAGTGCTTGACCTACTGACTTGCCTAATGCACGATCTATAAAATAGGTGTATTCATCGGTCAAAGTCATACAGCAACTAACTGAGACTCAAAAAAAATCGCTTTTTCTATCTGTAATATGGTGCAATTATAATCTTCTGCTATCTCTTCTATGGAGTCTCCCGCATCGTAGAGTTCAGTAATGATTTCAGTAGGAATACCAGTACTCATAATAGTCGGTTTTCCAAAAGACACATTTGGATCAATAGCTATATATTTGGCTGATGAGTCACCTCCATAGGTTTCTATCAAGGGAAAAAGTCTCGCTGCTAGATCTTTTTCATCCCATTCAATACGGTTTAAGAGATTTTCCAAAACCTTTCTCATAACTAATTGTCCTGAATGTGAAACGTTAACAAGAGCTTCCATTTGCTCAATAAACAAGTCTACTCCATCAGTTTTAAATCTTTTTTGAACTAGAGGGTGCGGTGTATTGAACTTTTGATTAATATAGTCTAGAGCAATTCTTACTTTGTTTAGGGTAATTTTGTGCTCACGACGGATAACTCGTAAGACATGAGCTTCTACCAGGTTAGTGAATGACAGTTGAGAATATTTAGTGTCAGGACGTTGGATAATTGATGAAAATTCTTTTTTTCCTAACTTAGTATGGTATTGGCGACCTTTTAGCCAAGATCTTAGAGTAGACGTAGGAATCTTAAGATAGCGAGAAGCATCAGCTATTGAGTAATTAGGGGTATTGTAGATTTGAGCTTCCCAGTCTTTATACTCATCTACTTTGCTCATATTTAGTGTGATCGCTCCTCTGTGTTCTCTAACGCAATAAGGTGTAACTTTACTATAAAAATCGTATTGCTTGTCTATCTCTATTGCAGGTTAGGCTTGACTTATTGTAATGCTAAGTAATAGTCATTTTAAAGCAGGTTGACACTCCCCCTAATTAATTAGATGTCTAATGATGTATTTATAGGATTTATATTGTAAAATTATTCTAGGATTTATATAAATTGATATATACGAATGCAATTAAACCCTAACCCTAGAGTGCTCAACCTATTTCCAAAGTGTGTTGCTCTTGAAATGAAATTTCAGAAAGTTCTACCGACATCAGATAACATCTTTTCTCCTCCAACAAGCACATTGACAACAGGTACTGAGATTGTTCAAATGTTTCTTACTATTAATTTTAGTGGAGAACAGACAATCTCACTCCCCCCAAATAGACTGTCTAGACTATTTCCTGATGGTTTAGTTAAGTTCGGCTTAAGCCAAGGTAAACTCCATATTAAACTAATAAACAGTAAAATCCCTCTTGAGACAATAGGTCTAGCAAAAGAGCTGATTACAATCTCTGAAGAAGAGATACAGGAGGAAGGGAGCACAGAGGGTAATATCTCTACAACCCCTGGTGTAAAGATTGGTGAGAAAAGGAGTAAAAAATTTAAAACAACTCAAGCAAGGGTTCATGTTACTGGTTACAATGACTCTTATGAATGGTATTTTAAGGTTGTTGCGGGTGAATCCGTATTAGAAGGTATTTTATATGATAAGAAACTGGGAGACATTCATATAGAGGCTCCGATTTCTAATACTCAAGTAACTGCAACTTTTACGGCAAGCAAAGAAGACATAAGTTTAACAGCAGGACAACTAGGATGGACAAAAGACTTAAGTAGGAACAAAATGGCAATAATTGAACGATCAATTGCTATTAAAATTATTGCTGCTACTCTAGCTCAAAAGCCCTATATGAGTGATTATATCTTCTTAGATTTCATATATAAACAACAACAACAACGTGATTAAAAAGACTCTGTTAACTAATTTTATTAGTTTTTACATCAGATTATTCTATAACGTGTATAATATAAAACATGAGTAAACTTTCAACATAGAAAGTGCAACCATGAAAGTCCAAAAAGGTATAGTTCCAGAATCTAACCGCCAATGTTGGATAGTCCTAGATGATGATTATCTACCTGTTGTTCCAATTCAGGTAGTCATGTAGATGTAGTGAAACATCTACATGACTACCAAAAGAATAAATGATTATTTTAATTTACGTTTCAAAGTTACACCAAGTCCTAGAGCAGTAATACCTCCTAGAATGGTCAAAGGTTGAGGTTCGGGAACGGCAGTGGGGGGTTCGGGAACGGTAGTAGAGGTAAGTACAAATTGACCACTATTATTGAAAGTATCGCTATCGTTTACTCGAAATTGCAAAATAGTTCCACTAGGTATATCTATATTGCCAAAGATGCTAGACAAAAGCACATTAGATAACGATAGATTTGCGGGTGGATTGGGATTATTAAGACCATTGGCGGGGGTTGCCGCAAATAAAGGAAAAAAGCCTAGAGTACTACTGCCTATAAGTAAAGCAGCATAAGGTAGTCCTGGAAGTGTCGCGCCACCGTCTGCACCTAACGTTTGCCCGGAATTAACAAGTATTCCAGCCGCATTTGCAATGAAACTATCATCAGTTCGTAGACTTACCGTCCCAGAAACATTAATACTAAGAGTATCTGAAGGAGTAAAATTGCTAGAAACAGTAAAGGATGGCCCAGAAAAGACATCGGTTCCTAGTACCGTGGTATTCGGAATAATTAATTGAGCCGCTTGAACTTGAGCGAAATTACTGCTAATAACAATTTCACTAACGGCTAAACCTGTCACGAGTGCTATTTGTCTAAAATTCATAAGTTTTTGAAGTCTAAAGATTATAGACGCAATACCTGCTAGTATTGCGTCTAAAGTCAAAAAATACATATTGGTACTTTATTAAATACAAAATTTAGAAAATCTTGATTAGTTTTCCCCATACAAGTAAAAAAAAAATGCACTTTTAAGTTGTAAAAATTATAGTATACAACGTTCTTTTCTTAATTCGTTAATTAACGTTGTAGAAAGTGTATATAAAGTAAAAGTATTATCAGATATGTGTTGTAAACGTTGTAGACGAGATAATTGACAGGTGCAATGGGAGTATGAATGACTCTATAGATTGGGATCAGTTAGAAGATTCTATAGAAAAGATTATCGATGCAGAAACAGATGATTTCTTTGTTCTTGCTGAGATGGCTGGACTTAATCCACGCCAAGATTTTGCAGGCGCTAACCTGATTGAAGCTAACCTGATTGAAGCTAACCTGAGTAGGGCTTACCTGAGTGGGGCTTACCTGAGTGGGGCTTACCTGAGTGGGGCTAACCTGAGTGGGGCTGACCTGAGTGGGGCTAACCTGAGTGGGGCTAACCTGAGTGGGGCTGACCTGAGTAGCGCTGACCTGAGTGGGGCTAACCTGAGTGGGGCTAACCTGAGTGGGGCTGACCTGAGTTGGGCTAACCTGAGTGGGGCTAACCTGAGTGGGGCTAACCTGAGTGGGGCTTACCTGAGTGGGGCTAACCTGAGTGGGGCTAACCTGAGTGGGGCTAACCTGAGTGGGGCTGACCTGATTGAAGCTAACCTGAGTGGGGCTTACCTGATTGAAGCTTACCTGAGTGGGGCTTACCTGAGTGGGGCTGACCTGAGTGGGGCGATTGTTGAAAAAGCTCAATTTTTCTCTACTCGTGGTATTTCTGAAACTAATAAAGATGATTTAATTCAAAGGGGAGCGATTTTTGAAGATTCACCACCATACGATCGCTCTGAAAGTAGAACTCCTATTAGAAAATGACTCTCTAAGTATGGTTGAAATTATTATATTTGACTATAAAACTGGTCTGGTATCTATGTCAATGCTTTTCTATCTCTAGATAGGCTAACCTGAGAAGCATTGGGGTTAGGGCTAATTTTACTTCAATGCTTAAACTTTTTTTACGCTGGTTTATTTTTGGACTTTCTTTACTCTTCATTCTGAAGATTTTCTGGCAAAATGGGGCAGCTTTTAGTCATATTCAACTCTCCTCATCTAGTTTATGTTTTTTATTTTTTGCTTTAATTATCACTCTTTTAGCTCATATTTGGTCTGGCTATATTTGGTATATTATACTTAAACAATTAAACCTAAAAAATATAGATTTATTAGCTATTTTATCTCTTTATTTAAGAAGTAATATTTATAAGTATATTCCTGGAAACATCGGACATTTTTATCTGCGTATTGCCACACTGCGTGAAGCTGGGCACCCTTTAAGCCTAGTCACTTTAGGAGTTATCTTAGAACCTATTTTAATGGCTTTGGCTGCTTTTTGGGTGAGCTTATTCAGTTTAGGGATGAGTTTTAAAGCACAAGCAAAACCAGAGCTTATATTGATAGAAATATCCAGTTTTATTTTAATCTTATTTCTTCTCCAGCCTAAAATTTTAAATCAAGTATTATCTATAGTAGGCAGAATAAAAAATAGTAATATTGTTAGAGAAGAGATAAAAGAATACCCCCTATTACCTTTATTAGGAGAAGTGTTATTTATCTTATTAAGAGGGGGTGGCTTTATTCTAACTGCTGCTGCTTTTGGTTTGACTAACTTTAGAGAGTTAATGGGGGCTTTTAGTTTAGCTTGGTTGTGTGGTTTAGTAATTCCGGGTGCACCTGGGGGACTAGGAGTTTTTGAAGCTAGCTTAATAGCCTTGTTACCACAAAACAATGTAACTAGTCTTTTGGGGGTAGTTGCGGTATTTAGAATAATCAGCCTAACTGCTGAACTAATAGGAGCATTAAGCGCTCAAAATCGCTAAGTTTAGGACTCTTCAATTAAGACAACTGTGATATTATCTGAACCGCCTGCCTCCTTGGCTGCTTCTATTAAAGTACTAGCAAGAGTTTTATAACTAGTAGATTGAGTGAGAAACTGATTGATTGCTGGATCACTTACCTCTTCAGTTAAACCATCACTACAGAGTAAGAGTAAATCTCCTGGGAGAACTTCTAGAGGTTCAACATCAATCAAACGTAAATCTTTACGTCCGAGACATTGAAAAAGAACGTGTCGCCAAGGGTGATCCTTAACTTGGTCTTCTGTTATATCACCTCTTTGAACAGCTTTAGCGACCCAAGTATGATCGCTGGTCATTTGTTCTAGTTGAGAATCCCGAAAACGATAGAGACGAGAATCTCCCACGTGACCGCGCCAATTGCCATCACTTCTAAAGAGTACCATTACAACAGTGGTGCCCATTTCCTCGCGTTCTGGGTTGAGGTGTTGGTCTTCTAGGATAGATTCGTTAGCATAATTAACTGCTTGAGTAATCAGGATCTTTGAGGGTTGTTCAGAGTCCCAGTGTTCTTCAAAGTAGCTGCGGATTGTTTTAATAGCCATTTCACTGGCTTCTTGTCCACCTGCGTGTCCTCCCATTCCATCAGCTACGATAAAAAATCGTCCTTGAGGGTCGAGATAATGACTATCTTGATTTACACTGCGGATAATTCCGGTATCACTCAATCCAATAGATTGTCTTTTAACCATGAGAGAAGAGAGATTTAAACTTTGAGAGAAACTAAGTTAGAATGTGCGATCTAGACGATCTAGACGTTTTAGAAGACGAAAAAGGAGAATTACTGGAAGAATTGCCACTACTAGCACTCCTCCTGCTAAGAGTTGGTAACTACTAGTAAAGAGAATAGTTGCTGAAATGAGTAGGGCACAAGTTATAACCGTATAGTTGGTCGCCATTTGAGTAATACTTAGACGACGTAGTAGTCTGTCTGACTCAGTTGAGCGAACCCGCAGACGAATGTCTCCACGCTCTAGTTTTTCAATTGTATCTTCTATTCGTCTAGGTAGACCGAGCGCTGTGTTACTTACTTGTACTGCTTGTCTACCCAATTCATCTAAAATAGTTCCCGTGACATTTTTTCCGTTAACATTGGTCATAAGCTCCATGGCAAAAGGTTGTGCCACCTCCATAAAGTTAAATTCTGGATCGAGACCTTTACCAACCCCTTCTAATGTTGAGAAGGCGCGCATGACAAAGGTAAAAGTTGCTGGAAAGCGGAAGGGTTGGTCATAAGCTATCTCATAAAGATCTTCGCTGATTGCTGTTACCGACTGCTCTTCAAAAGGTTTATCCATTAGATTATCTAGAATAAACTGAATAGAGCGCCGGACTGCACTCATATCCTCGCCCTCGACTAGAGCACCTAAATCTACCAGTGCTGTTACTACCCGTTCGCCATTGCGTTCGGTCAGACCAAAGATCATCTCCATCAGTTTTTCTCTAACATTGGTTTTGATCTCTCCCATCATGCCAAAGTCATAGAAAATTAGAGAGCCATTATCACTGACTGCTAAATTACCTGGGTGTGGGTCTGCATGGAAGAACCCATAATAGAGAATTTGTTGGAGATAAGCTTTTGCTCCTAGTTTAGCTAAGATTTTCCGATCTAGTCCTGCTGTTTCTAGGGCTTCATAGTGACTGATTTTTATTCCAGGGAGATATTCTAAGGTTAGAACGCGGCCAGAAGTATAGCGCCAATAGACGCGGGGCACTTTAACCCAACTTTGACTCTTAAAATTCCGTCGGAAGATATCTGCATTTCTCCCCTCATTGAGATAATCTGTTTCTAGCCAGAGAATACGACAGCATTCCTCATAAATGCCTAACCAGTCTCTTCCTTTACCCCAGCGTGGATGATTTTGAAAATAGGTGGTAATTTTTTTGAGAATCGCTAAGTCAATTGTAAAGAGTTGTTTTAGTCCAGG
>CASBQB010000268.1 GCA_949127655.1 Chroococcales cyanobacterium PMM_0086
AAATTCCCTAAGAAAACTTATAAGGAGTTAGAAGCTATGTTCGGATTAACAGAATGGAAACAGACTCAATTTTATCAAGATGTTAAAGCAGAAGGTAAAGCAGAAGGTAAAGCAGAAGGACTTCAGGAAGGAGTTCAACGAGGTAAACTTGAAGGTAAAGCAGAAGGTAAACAGGAAGAAAAGCAGAAGGTAAACAGGAAGAAAAGTTACAGACTATTCCACGTTTACTAAGCTTAGGTTTATCAGTAGAACAAATAGCCCCTGCATTAGAACTTAGTCTAGAAAATGTACTTCAAGCAATAGATAAGTTACCAAAACAATAATTCTCTCTGTCTTTGTAGTTTAAAAGATCTAATTAGACTCCTCTAACTAACTTTACAAAAATTAACATAGAACACTTGACAGCTTTCTGCATTTAAGATAAAGTACTGCTAGGTTCGTACATAAGTCAGCTTAATTATACAGACTTGATAGTTTAACCATTAGAAACCCTATTCCGAAAACATAAGATCCGGCCTGTATCTCAAGTCTCTCAGAATTGGGGTATTTAGTGAGCTAAATAATATAATTACTGGTGACTAATTATGACTGCATCTAACAAGTATATAAAGAATTTTGCTCAGACTTTAACACTAACTCAGGGATATTTAACAGCTTTAGCTACTTCAGAAAACTTCTGGGATGTCTTAAAGACTTCCTTTGGTATTCAATACAATACAGATAAGACAAAAATACTACTAAAACAATGGCAGACACAAGATTTTAGTAGTTTCCCGACTATTGAAGTAATCAGTAGCAGTGTTTTAGGTGGTGCCAATGCAGCCTATGCAGCAAGTAAAAAGACAATTTATATATCTGATGCGTTTTTAGTAACAGCAAGTTCTGGGTCATTAGTGAGTGCCTTGTTAGAAGAGTATGGGCATTATATTGATAATTATATTAATGATACCGATAGTCCAGGGGATGAAGGGGCAATTTTCTCAAGCCTAGTCTTGGGTGAGACTTTATCTGATGAGACTTTACAGATATTAAAAGCAGAAGATAATTCAAGAACAATTAACTTGAATGGAGAGATTATTCAGCTAGAATTACAGAACTTTATAGGGACTTCAGGGAACGACACCATTATAGGCGGCGCTGGAGATGACAATATTCAGGAGATAGTGGCAATAATAACCTAGATGGTTATCGAGGAAATGACACTCTAAGCGGTGGCGATGGTAATGATGTCCTAGATGGCGGTGCAGGTATTGATACTCTCATTGGTGGTCTGGGTGATGACACTTATACCATTGACACTGCAACAGATACCATTACAGAACAGGCTAACCAAGGCACAGATACTATTCAATCTAGTCTCACCTATACTTTAGGTACTAATTTAGAAAACCTCACCCTAACCGGTACTGCTGCTATCAACGGTACAGGTAATACAGCTAATAACCTTATAACAGGTAACAGTGCCAATAATACTCTCAATGGAGGTTTAGGAATAGATACCCTCATAGGTGGTCTGGGTGATGACACTTATATCATTGACACTGCAACAGATATTATTACCGAACAGACTAACCAAGGCACAGATACTATTCAATCTAGTCTCACTTATACTTTAGGTACTAATTTAGAAAATCTCACCCTAACCGGGACTGCTGCTATCAATGCCACAGGTAATACAGCTAATAACCGGATAGCAGGCAATACAGGTAATAATATTCTCAGTGGGGGAGGTGGTCAAGATACCCTGACTGGTGGTGCAGGGAGCGACCGTTTTGGTTACGCAACCTTAAGCGATTCTCTACTAGGTACAAATGACTTAATTACCGACTTTAATAACGATCTATTCCTAGTAAGTACTGCTCGAACAGCTTTTAATAATGTGGGAAATATAGCTACTCTTGATGCTGCTGGAATAGGAAACGCCTTAAATAACACTAATTTTGGCATCAATAGTGCCGCTCAATTCTCTTTCGGAAGTCGTACCTTTGTAGCCATAAATGATGCTACAGCCGGCTTTAATGCCAGTACTGATGCTATTATCGAAGTCACAGGTTTAACCGGAACTCCGAGTTTAACTAACTTTACTACGATTTAAAATAGATTGATCAGGGTAACTTTTGAGAAAATTTACATAAACTTCTCAAAAATACTAGTTAGAACCACGTTAGAAAATAAAAAGCCTTCAGGATCACTTAAGCAGACTTTCTCATCTGAGATGATTACCCAACCCTGATCTTGATAAGGTAGTAAGAGAGAAAAAAGACGAGAAACTATCTCCTCACCAAACCTATAAGATAGTAGAGAAAGACTAACCCCCTCACTAAGGCGAAGTCCTAACATCAGGGTTTCTAAAAGATAGTCTTGTTCTGTATTTAGAGATGATCTGGCTTGATCTTGTGTATTTTTTAACCCTGCTACATACTCGTAATAGTCAACCCTCGTGCGAGGACGATTATATCTACTTCCCTGGAGATAACTAGCAGCGCCCATTCCAAAAGCATAGTAAGAACGATTCTCCCAATAGACTCGGTTATGTTGACATTGATATCCATTAAGGGCATAGTTAGATATTTCATAATGTTGATAGCCTGCTTGAGTTAACTTTTCCTGGGCTAGACGGTACATTTGCGCGCTATGGTCATCAGTCGGTAAAGGAAATTCCCCTGCTTGATATCTCTTACCAAAAGGAGTAACAGCCTCTAAGACCAGATCATAACAAGAGAGATGCTTAGGATTAATCTTGATCGCCTCCAATAAAGACTCCTCCCACTGTTGCAGACTTTGATAAGGTAACCCAGAAATCAAATCTAGACTGAAATTAGCAAAACCAACCTCCTCTAAAGACTTGACAGCTTGCCAAATATCCTCAACACTATGAGACCTGCCACAAGTTTGTAGTATTTCATCTTGAAAGGCCTGCGCACCTAAACTGACTCTATTAACACCTAACCTTTGATATGAGCGTAATTTTTCTGTTGTAAAGGTTCCAGGATCTATTTCTAGAGAAATTTCTGCCCCTTGAGAGAAACCAAATTTTTTCTCTAGAGTTTCTAAAATCCTGCTTAATTCTTTTACTGGTAATAAAGAGGGGGTTCCTCCACCAAAAAAAACTGTTTTCAAGGATTTTCCTAAGTTAGGAGTCAGAGCAATCTCTTGAACTAGCCATTCGACATAGGTTTCTATAGGACTATATTGAGAAGGTTCAGTTTTATTTCCTATAACAGAAATTGGAAAATCACAATAGAAGCAACGACGACGGCAGAAGGGAATGTGGATATAAGCTGAATCTGGTAAATCTATCATCATTAACTCACTTATCCACTCTATGTAAAATTACTCTATTTATTCCAAACCTTTGACGATCTTAGGAAGTATTACCATACTGGGATTAGCTGCTAGTTTGAAGCGTAGAATAAAAAAGTAACTTAACCAATCTTCTATTCTATGTTTTGGGGTTCACTATCAGGTAAAATCTCTGTCATTTTCCCCAACCATTCAATCAAGCTTTCTAATTGTTTTTGGGGTTTAACTACCCCTAAACCCCTGCAGGTAACTTTTTTAGGACTATAGACAAAACGAGATTGTAAGTTCTGCGGGAGATTTTCCTGTAGCAGTTTCCAAGCTGGTTCCTCCATCGGAGTTTCCAAGACGACATGACCAGAATTCTCTGTTTTAATCCGAGAAAAGCCTAAAGATTTAGCAAGTTGTTTTAATTCTATAATTTGAAAGAGTTGTTTAACTGGACTTGGTGGTTGTCCGTAACGATCGCACCAATCAAGTTGAAGTAAACTTAACTCTTCTAATGTCTTGGCTGTGGCAATTGCTCGATAGGCAGCCAATTTCTGCTCTTGATCCGGTATATACTCTGAAGGTATAAAAGCAGTCAGTTTAAGGTCTATCTGGGTATCTTCTACCTTGGGAATTTCTTGTCCTTGGATTTCTTTGAGTGCTTCTTGTAACATCTCCATGTATAAATCAAAGCCTATTGCTTCCATTTGTCCTGACTGTTGAGCGCCTAAGATATTACCTACCCCTCGAATTTCCATATCTCTAGTTGCTAAATGATAGCCAGAACCTAACTGGGCAAACTCTTGTATTGCTCTAAGGCGCTGACGTGCTGTCTCAGTAAGCTCTCCTTTACTAGGATAAAACAGCCATGCGTGCGCTTGTATGCCCGCTCTCCCAACACGTCCCCGTAATTGATAGAGTTGGGCCAGTCCAAAGCGATGAGCATCTTCAATAATAATAGTATTAACTCTAGGGATATCTAAACCTGACTCAACGATAGTTGTACAGACCAGTAAGTCAGCTTCCCCATTACTAAAGGCTAACATGGTTGTTTCTAGTTCTGAGTCCTCTAATTGACCATGTGCAATCATAATAATCATACCTGGAACCATCTCTCTTAATTGAGAAGCTATTTCTTCTATTCCCTCTACTCTAGGGACTATATAAAATACCTGACCACCACGATCTAATTCATTGCGGATAGCTGTTCTGATTGCTTCTGGGTTATAGGGTGACAAATGGGTATTAATAGGACGACGGGAAGGAGGAGGGGTGGTAATTAAACTCATCTCTCTAATTCCTCCTAAAGACATATAGAGTGTCCGAGGTATAGGAGTAGCAGTCAAGGTCAGGACATCTATTAATGTTTTCATCTCCTTGATCTTTTCTTTTTGGTTGACCCCAAAACGCTGTTCTTCATCGATCACTAACAGTCCTAAGTTTTTAAACTCTACCGCTTTACCTAGTAACTGTTGTGTACCAATTACCACATCTAATTCCCCAGTCGCTAAACGTTGCAAGATATCGCGTTTCTCTGAATTAGTACGAAAACGGTTAAGCAGTCCAATTTGAATAGGATAGGCAGCAAAACGCTCTTGGATAGTGTGATAGTGTTGTTGGGTTAAGATTGTCGTAGGAGCCAAAAAAGCCACCTGTTTATGACCACTTGTGACCATTTTAAAAATCGCTCTGATCGCCACTTCTGTCTTACCAAAACCCACATCTCCACAGACTAAACGATCCATCGGTCTATCACTTTCTAAATCTCTTTTGACTTCCTGGATCGCTTTAAGCTGATCTGGTGTAGGAGAGTAAGTAAAAGAATCCTCTAGTTCTTGTTGCCATAGACTATCAGTCGGACAAGCATAACCCTCCATCTTTGCCCTTTTCGCGTAGATATTCAACAGATCAACAGCTAATTTTCTGACTGACTTACGAACCTTAATTTTAATATTTTCCCAAGTTTTTCCAGTCATTTTATGCAGTTCTGGTGGTTGGTTTCCTATTTGCCGATAGCGGGTTAAACTATCAAAGCGATCTGCAGGTACTCTCAATAAACCATCTGCATATTGAATAACCAGATATTCTCGTAAGTCTAGGGTTTCTAACCGAATGAATTTACCTATGCCGTGATGTCGATGAACTACATAATTTCCTGGTTTTAACTGATTGAGATCAACCTGTTTAGAAGCAGCGCGACGACGTTTACGAACATAACCTAAATTAACTAGAGAATGCTTACCAAAAAACTCCCTATCTGTTACTACAACTAGTCTAAAGGGAGGTAAGATAAAGCCTTCAACCTCTGCTAGTCCAGAGTATTTCAAAGCAATCGCACTCCCTTGAGTCTGTAGCTTTTCTATTGCTGGATAGTCACGATTATTGGGAATAAATTGTGCGGGACAGTCATGTTCTTGCAGGAGAGATACTGACCTTGATGGTTGGGCAGAAATCAACCATTTACTATACTTTTCTAGAGTCATTCCTCCATATATTTCTCTTTTTCCCCGCAGTATTTCCGCTATTTTTGCATATTGATGGGGTACGGTTGGTAGAGGACGACCCGATAAATTGAGTCGGGGAATCTTATCTGATTGAGTCTGTTCTTCAAAAATTTCACCAAGATATAAAAGAGCATATTTAGCTTGAATTTTGCTAAGAGACTCGCTGAAGGGTAAATGTAGAGGAGTAAGAGGATTTCCTAAGTTCAACCATTGTTGTTCAACCTGTTCTAACCAACGGTTACTGTGTGCTTGGCATTGTTCCAACTCATCAAAAACTATGAGTGTCTGGTCATCAAGATAATCTATTAAAGAGGCAACTTCTGTAAAGGCTAAACTTAAAAATCTACCAAAGCCTTCTGGATAGTTATTTGCTTCTAGTTTTTCTCTGACTTCTGCTGATAGATATTCGTTTAATTGTTCAGCTTTTAAGTTATCTTTAATAATCGCATAAAAACTGACTGGCGTTAATAGTAGTTGTTCGAGTTTATCTAAAGACCTTTGAGTGACTGGATCAAATTCTTTAATCTGTTCTATTTGATCGCCAAAACATTCTAAACGTACTGGTATTTCAGCGGAAACCGGGAAAACATCTAAAATATCTCCCCGACGACTCCATTGTCCTTCAGTTTCTACTAAAGCAACTCTTTCATAGCCTAAATAAGTTAATTTACGTTCTAACTCCTTGATCTCTTCTGTCATTCCTACTTGAAGAGATAGACAGCAGGAATTAAAAATTGCTGGTGGGGGTAAATGAGGCTGTAATGCCCTTTCTGTGGCAATAATAGCGCTAGGGGTATCATTTAGAGAGGATAACACCTGCATTTGTCCCCAGATCATTTCTGACTCAGGATTTAGTAAGTCATAAGGAGAAGCTTCTGAAGTAGGATAGAATTGTACAGATTGCCACCCCATCATCTCCATTTGACTGGCCCATCTACCTGCTTCTTCGAGGGTTGCACAGATAACCAAGATATTTTTAACTTGAGATTGAGCTAAACTAGAAGCTACTATTCCTTTAGCTAAGCGAGATATTCCGCCTAACTCTAAAGCTTTATACTGTTGTAGTTTGGTAATGAGTTCTTGGGTTAAGGTTGAACGTCCTAACGCTCGAATTACCGAAGAAAAGACCATATTTTTTACATCCGAAGGACTAGACTTTGTATTAGAGGAGTGAGTCTGTTAGAATAGCTCCTTAGACCAGCTACATTTTGACATCAGTTAGTTAACTGGTTTTTGGTAAGGAATGTGTCTCAATAATTCTAATTATCCCCTTGGTAATGTCTTCTGAAATAACTTTATCTCAGAACTCATCTAAAAACAGAATATTCATCTATTCTATATCAGAGAGTAAAATATTGCTAGAGTGGAATCAGTTAAAGTAATCTACCATTAATCTTAAAAACCATAACTCAGAAGATTATAAAATGACTATTGAAACAGAAACTATCTTAATTAAGTTAATAGAAGAGATTAAGGTTGAATATAAGCAGACCAATATAAAGCTAGAGGATGTTAAAGTCAATCAAGTTAGATTAGAGGGAGAAGTTCAAAACATTCAAGTTAGATTAGAGGGAAAAATAGAAACCCTACAGGTAGAGGTTCAGAATATTAAAGAGGACGTCAGAGAGAGCAAAATAGAACTCAAAGAAATTAGAACAGAACTCAGTTCAAATATTAAAGAAATTAGAACAGAACTCAGTTCCGATCTCAAAGAAGTTAGAACAGAACTCCAAGAAACCAAGGAACAACTCAGTTCCGATCTCGAAAAGGTCAGAACAGAACTCAGTTCAGATCTCAAAGAAGTTAGAACAGAACTCCAAGAAACCAAGGAACAACTCAGTTCCGATCTCGAAAAGGTTAGAGTAGAACTCAGTTCCGATCTCGAAAAGGTTAGAGTAGAACTCCAAGAAACTAAGGAACAACTCAGTTCCGATCTCGAAAAGGTTAGAGTAGAACTCAGTTCCGATCTCGAAAAGGTTAGAGTAGAACTC
>CASBQB010000269.1 GCA_949127655.1 Chroococcales cyanobacterium PMM_0086
CGTAGTGAGTCCGTAGGCTGTTGTGGTCTTTTGCCCTTAAAAAACCGAAAAACTAAAGTAACAGTACGATTAATCCTCAGCTATTTTAACGCTCCTTTGGGTTTATAGTCGCAACAAAAATACTGCAGCTATTAGAGCTGGATTAACTAATGAGAAATGGTCTTGGAATGACCTAGTCACCTATCCCACACTTATCTGACGCACGACCTGAGGTGTGTTGACCGCAGGGCAAGCCGCCCGTAGGGTAGGGTGGGTAATTGTGAGCTTAGGGAGAGGGTGAGGTGTGTTGACCGCAGGGTAGGGTGGGTAATTGTGAGGGGCATGGTCTTTACGAAATTCTAAGGTTTTTTGGACAGAGATCAGCTATTTGACAAGAGAGACAATCAGGTTTACGTGCTTTACAAACAGCACGACCATGATAAATAAGGTGAATAGAAAGGTTTTCCCATTCAGGCTGCGGGAGTAGTTTCATCAAGTCCCGTTCAATAGGTACTGGACTAGTCTGCTTAGTCAGTCCTAGACGTTGAGAGAGACGCTTGACATGAGTATCTACTGTTACCCCTACAATGATGCCAAAAGCATGAGCTAAAACTACATTACCTGTTTTGCGGGCTACCCCTGGTAATAGTAGTAGTTCTTCCATACCTTGGGGTACTTGTCCGTTAAATTCGCTGACAATTTTTCGACAAGCTCCTTGAATATTTTTGGCTTTATTGTGGTAAAACCCAGTAGAGCGAATTAATGATTCTAGTTCTGTGATTTCTGCTTCTGCTAAACTCTGTGCATCGGGAAAACGATTGAAAAGAGGCGGTGTAACCTTATTTACTCTTTCATCAGTACATTGAGCCGAAAGAATTGTCGCCACTAAAAGTTGAACGGGAGTCTGATAGTCTAAGCTACAGGTTGCTCCTGGATAAAGCTGTTTTAGTTGAACAAGAATCTCTTCGGCTCGTTTTTGGGTGGTCAGTTCCATATAGAGGAAACTTAAAGCCCTATTTGTTGAGCCAGGTTTTGAAAAATCGCCAGACTAACGGTATCTCTAACGATCAAAAAGATCCCTAAACTCAATAAAAGAAAGAGTCCTGTTTGCATGATCCCTTCAAGAATACGATCTGGTAAGGGTTTACCGCGCAAAGCTTCAAGTAGTAAAAAGACTAATTGTCCACCGTCTAAAGCAGGTAGAGGCAGAACATTGATGATGGCTAAGTTAATACTAATCAAGGCAGCAAATTGATAGAGATTACCTAGATTATCCTTGGCTATATTTGCTCCATATTCGACGATTTTTACAGGGCCTGCCACTTGATTGATATTTTCACTGAAGTTACTTATTAATTGCCAAAATCCCTGGGCTGTAAGTACTACTAGATGTTCAAATGTATCTGCACCAAGGGTGAGTGCTTCGATGATTCCTTGAGAATGACGAAAACCTATATTAGGCGATAGAAGGACTCCTATTTTTCCTTGACCTTCTGGTGTTTTTTCGGGAGTTAGCTTGACCTCCAAGTTTAATTCTTTCCGTTGGATGGTCAAATTCAGAGGAATGCCTGGAGAGTTTTGAATTATCTTTTTAAACTGAGTAAGGTTATCTATAGAAGCCTCTAGAGGCTGCTGATTGACCGCTAAGATAATATCTCCTGCTTTAATGCCCGCTTTAGCTGCTACAGACTCTTCAGGTGAGATTATTTGAGGTATAGCAATACCTGGCTGGAGATCTTGTACTCCGACAAAACCTGCTTGTGCTACTAAAAGGAAGTAGGCAAAAATTAGATTAGCGATCACTCCTGCACTGATCACTAGAGCCCGATCTAAAATAGGGCGATTACGCATCAGATCTGGATCTTCAAGATTTATATTTTTTTCTTGGTCTTCATCATCTGGAAAACCCACATAGCCGCCTAGAGGCACTATTCTTAGTGCATAAAGGGTTTCTTTGCCTTGGTACTTGAGTAAGGCTGGACCAAAACCGATGGAAAACTGGGCTACTCTAATACCTTGTAACCTTGCTGCTGTAAAGTGTCCAAGTTCGTGAACAATGATCAAGACTGCCAAAACTGAAATAGCTGCCAATACTGACATAAATGTATAAGAAAAGATAATAAAGGACTAGGCTTGTTTGGCCTTCAAATTCAAGAGTACCTCAGATTCCTCTATTCGGGGGTTATGAGAAAGGCTTTCCCCTCTATCTAGAGGATATTTCAAGGTTAAAGGCGGTAGAACTGGGAAAAAGGGTTGATGTATGCTGATTAGATGAGCGAGAGTCTTTTTCAGTTGCGTCCGAGGAACTATCGCATCTACAAATCCATGTTTTAGTAAATACTCAGATGTTTGAAAGCCTTCGGGGAGTTTTTCTCGCAATGTTTGTTCTATGACTCTTCTTCCTGCAAAACCGATAGTTGCTTTTGGTTCGGCTATGATTATATCTCCTAGCATAGCAAAACTAGCTGTTACTCCACCTAGAGTTTGATGACCCAGTACGGGTATGTAAAGAAGTTTAGCTTCTCGATGACGTTGTAAGGCTCCAGAAATCTTAGCCATTTGCATTAGGCTTAACATACCTTCTTGCATCCTAGCACCCCCTGAAGCGCAAACAATCACTACCGGGATACGTTCTTGAGTCCCCTCTTCTATTAGGCGAGTTAGTTTTTCCCCAACAACTGACCCCATACTCCCCCCCATAAAGGAGAAGTCCATCACTCCTAAAGCTACAGGTAGTCCATCTAGTAATCCTTTGCCTGTCTGTACTGCATCAATTAGTCCTGTTTTTTCTTGACTTTCTTTAAGGCGGTCGCTGTAGGCCTTACGATCTTTGAACTGTAGGCGATCTATTGGGCGCAGGTGTTCGTTAATGGGTTGCCAGGTTTTGGGATCAATTAATTGATGTATCCTTTCAGTACTATCAACTTTTAAATGATGTTGACATTCAGGACAGACTAGTTGATTAATGTATAGATCTTTTGTATAGGCAAGTGTGCCGCAAGATTCACACTTCGTCCAGAGTCCATCAGCTATTTCTCTTTCCTGCTGAGGTTGAATATGTAGTTCAGTTTTTCGTTTATTGGCAAACCAATCAAATAAAGAGGACATTTTTGTTCAAATATATTTATGTGTAGACTTGTTCATTGAGTATTTGGTTCTTGTTTTCAATTATGGAAACTTTAGGAGAAAGGGAAAAAAAGCTTCATATAATTAGATATGATCCCACTCCCCCAAAAGACTGTCAAGCTAGCCCCTAGACCTAAAAAAGGTCCAAAGGGAATCATTTGTTGTTTATTGAGCTTGGATCTCAATTGCGCTAAACTTCCTAAAGTGGCTCCTAAAGCACAAGCTAGAAAAACAGCTACCAGTAAATACGGCCAACCTAACCATATACCAATTAAGGCGGCAAGTTTGGGATCTCCATCTCCCATTGCTTCTACTTGAAGTATAAAAGATCCAATTATCCGCACTGAGTCTAAAAGCCATAGTCCCAAGGAAGCGCTCAAGATAGCTATAAAAATAGTATGTAACAACTGGTTTTGCTGCCAACCGATCAGCATTTGAAAACAGAATCCCACCACTAGACCAGATTTAAGTAAAACATTAGGTAAAGTAAAAGTATCAAAGTCAATTAGGGCTAAAACGACTAGCCAGCTTAGGAATACCCAATAGCCTAGAGTATATGTACTATAGCCAAAGCGCAGAAAAACCAGGCTAAAAATGATTCCTGTTAAAGCTTCGATGAAGGGATAACGAGATGAGATAGGTCCCCTACACCAACGACAACGACCTTTTAGCCTCAGCCAACCTAATATCGGAATATTTTCAGTTATTCCTAGTCGATGCAGACAGTGGGGACATCTTGAGGGGGGATACAAGAGGGACAAATTAGCAGGGATACGATAGACAACAACATTTAAAAAACTTCCAATAGCGCTCCCATAGATAAACACCAAAGGCAGAGATAGCAAAATAAGTAAATCTTCTGTCATTTCTATTTATGAGACTTCGTTTTCTATTTGCTTGATCGGCACAAACTGCTCTCCTGGTAATAGAACTGGGGTACCGCTAAAAACCAATTGACCTCGGTGAGTTTTGGGATCTATCGCTACACCGATGGGCTTTTTAGCAAGCTTACCATGGAGAGTACAATAAGTTTGATAAATGCCTTTAGCTGCTTTTATAAGTGTTGAATCCAATGAGTTTAGCAAGTATTTTTGATTGTTATCCCCTTGATAATTTGGCTGTCCTGATGTGGTAGTCATAATAGACATGCCCAATAGTTTCTTTGATTTTAGCTTAGAGGAGAGAAGGTCAAACTTCTAAAGCTGTGATCAATAGTTTTCCCATAGCCTGACAACCAACTAAAGTCATCTCTCTAGACATGATATCACCTGTACGATAACCTGCTTCTAGGACATTATGAACAGCCTGTTCAATGTGTGAAGCAGCTTGAGGCTGATCTAGTCCATAACGTAACATCATAGCAGCACTCAAGACCTGTGCTAAAGGGTTAGCCTTATCCATTCCGGCGATATCTGGTGCAGAACCATGTACAGGTTCAAATAATCCTGGAACTCCTTGACCTAAACTAGCAGAAGGTAACATACCAATACTCCCAGTTAAAACAGCAGCAAGGTCTGAGAGAATGTCCCCAAAGAGATTACCTGTAACTATAGTGTCAAATTGCCGAGGCGAACGGACAAGCTGCATTGCTGCGTTATCTACATAGAGATGTGAGAGTTCTATCTCGGGATAATCATTAGCTAGAAGGGTAACACGATCCCGCCAGAGTTGAGAAACATCTAAGACATTAGCTTTATCAACCGAACAGAGTTTTCCTCCTCTTTTAGCAGCAATCTCAAAAGCTACTTTAGCAATGCGATCAACTTCCCAATCAGCATAGACCATCGTATTAAAACCGCGTTGATGTCCATCGGTATCAGTAAAGATCCCTTTAGGTTCTCCAAAATAGATACCCCCTGTCAATTCTCGTACTACCATTAAATCGACTCCCTCAATGATCTCCCGTTTCAGGGGTGAAGCCTCAATCAGTTGTGGGACAATAGTAGCAGGTCGTAAATTAGCAAAGAGTTGCAGACCTGACCTTAAGCCTAATAGACCTGTTTCTGGGCGTTGATGACGTGGTAAATTATCCCATTTGTAACCCCCAATAGCTGCTAAAAGAACTGCATCACTCTCTTTACACTGTTTAAGAGTTTCTTGGGGTAATGGTTCTCCTGTTTCATCTATGGCGCTTCCACCGACTAGGGCATAATGAAACTCGAATTCTAAATCAAATCGTTTGGCGATGACTTTTAATACATCTACAGCCACAGACATAATTTCTGGGCCTATCCCATCGCCAGGTAATAGGGTGAGGCGATAATTTTGAGTCATAAAGTAAAAAAGAGACGATTAAACATCATATCTTTTTTTTCCCTTTTTCTTTTCCTTTATTGCTCTTGACTCTAGTTTTATTTCTGGTATTTCCCTCAGTTGAGCCGCCTCAAGATTGTACTGCTCACAAACCAAGCTTAGGCGTACGCCAGTGCTAACTACGGGTTTTACTGAATGGCTCAAATCTCCCTGAAAAAATAGTAAGGTGTTGGTTTGAGGTCGAATTTGTCCAACTTGGCGCTTACTTGTACACAGAACTAATTCTCCTCCTTGTAAATCTGCGGGTATCTTGATATAAAGAACACTGACAATTAGAGGAGGGGTGATCGTTTCACAGTAGGATCTCAAAGACCGATCAATATGGGGATCTACCCTAGAACCTCTTTCTAGTAGTAGGGGGTTTAAGTAAAAAGCATTACATTCTTCTTGCAATACCCTATCTAGATATAGTTTGAGGTAAGGAAAGCGTTGCTTAACAGAAATTAGATGTGAACGTTTAAAGACTAGAGAGAAGCCCTTTGTTCCCACAAAATCCCGATTTAGATTATTCACGGCAAAGTAAGGACAAGCGAAGATTTCTCCTTGTAACTCACTCAGGTACGTTTGAGAAAAGGCTTGAAGATGCTGGTGATAATAGGACAAGATTTAGAAGTTATACGTTGAATTTTACTATTCGCTTTCCACACTTTACCTATTATATACTCTGTCAGGGAATGAAAAAACGAGTATAACTAATGTTTATGACTGGTTATAACATAATAACAAATTATGAGTTTAGAAGCTTTTGGACTTGGCTACACCAAATATAAGTACTATAAAGTGCTTGAATATTTTATAGACTGGTACATTCAGGATAACAACTATAATGAGCAGGATGAGGCTTACCACTGGATTAAAAACTTAAATTTTACTAAAACACCAACCCAAGAAGGGTTAATTATAAATTATTTACACCAATGTCGAGACTTAATTCCAGAAGAAGCCAAGAAACTATTCAATACATATAACGCTAAAAAAACAACATATATCAACAGAATAGATAAGCAAAGAAAAGAAAAAGCTAAACCCCCTTGGTTTGATTTTCCTGGACGTAAAGACACTCGAATGCTGGCAAAATTTGTTAAACTAGCTAAAGAAAACAATCAAATAATCTCTTTTGATATTCCTATTAGATCAGAGTTTGCCTGCGGCCTAAATATTCTGGAAAATTGGAAATTTTATACAGTTGAGGAATGTAAATTAAGACCCAAAAATCATTTTGAGCCTTATATAGAATCTCAATTAGCCGAAAGTCCTAAAGCAATTAAGATAGAATTTGACAAGGCTACCAAAGCTTTTACAGAGCGTCTTAACTATCTAGAAAAAGAAAAAGCAGCTTTAGAAAAAGAATGTCAAGATGAGAAGAAACACAGATCTATTTTAGCAAAAAAGTACTACAATCTAGAAGAAGATTTCAAAATAACTAAAAGTAATCTAAAGGATGAAAAATTGAGGTTTAACCTATTAAATAGTCAATTAATCTCATTAGAAAAAGAAAAGCAAAATCTACAGATTGAACTTAAAAAATCATTACAAATTAATCAACAATATCAAGAATCTACAACAAAAAGTCAGGAACTTTTGGCTAAGCTTGAAGAACAAGAAAGATTAATTAAACAGATGCGAGAAGTTTTGAAGCTATTAGCAGGTAATGTAATTGAATCTTTAGTTGAAGGAGGATCTGATCCAGATGAGTTTATCCAAATGACTAAAGATATTAAACGAGGTAAAATAGTAGAGTCTAAACTAGGAAAAATAGCAGGAGATAAATCAATAGTCAAGCAGGATGAAACAGCAGAAAAAGAAGCAGCATTTCCAACCTTTAGAAGATTTCTCAATATCGTAACTCAACTACTAAAAAATAATGGATAGTGAGGAGAAACAATGAGTCTCTATGATGAGTTTAAAAATCACTTGGAAAGTTTAGAAGAGATCCAGAAAGAAGATCTAAAGAATAAAGCAAATATTATGCAGAGTGCGGTTAATTTAGTAGGCTTGACAGAAGAACTCTTAGCAGAAAAACAGTCTTCACAAGAGGGTTTGATGTTACCTGCAAAAAAATCACCATCTAGTTATCAAGAACATTATGAGAAAGCAGAACAACAGTTAGGAGAATATTTATTGACACATTCCTGCC
>CASBQB010000270.1 GCA_949127655.1 Chroococcales cyanobacterium PMM_0086
AAATTTTCTGATACAGATAATGATCCACATGACTCTAATAAAGGATTTTTATGGAGTCACCTCACCTGGATGCTTTGCAAAAACCCAGCTAGTCAGTTTGTTGACCGTTATACCAAAGATATTTCATCTGATCCTGGTTACCAATTTTTACAAAAATACTTTATTCCTATCCAAGTTGTTGTCGGGCTAATTCTCTATGCAATGGGGGGTTGGTCTTATGTAATTTGGGGAATTTTTGTTCGCTTAGTGGTGGTTTTTCATGTAACTTGGTTTGTGAACAGTGCTACTCACAAATTTGGCTATAAAAGTTATGAATCTCATGACCATTCAAAAAACTGCTGGTGGGTGGCTCTTTTAACTTTCGGTGAAGGATGGCACAATAATCACCATGCTTATCAATACTCCGCCCGTCATGGCTTAACCTGGTGGGAAATTGATCTAACTTGGATGACAATTGTCTTTTTAAGAACTTTTGGCTTAGCTAAAGAGATTAAATTGGCAGATCTAAAATTGTCCTCTGTTAAAGAATAAAAACCTACTTATAAAAAAACCCGCACTTATCTATTGGTATAGTGTGGGCTTTTTGTAACAATTAACTTCATTCAAACAATTGTCTTAAGTATGGTTTTTCTAAACTCCTAACTAATTTCAATTGGTGGGTAAACTGGCTATTTAACAGCCTACCTAGCAAAATGCCATATCATAGATTAAGTTGAACTACTATATTAATGACATAATTTATGAATCTTCTCTCAGTGCGAGCGCTCAAAAAAGATTTTGGCATTAAAGAAGTTCTCAAAGAAGCAAGTTTTACTCTTGCTAGAGGAGATAAAGTTGGCTTGATTGGTACTAATGGCTCTGGAAAATCTACCCTCTTAAAAATGATTGCCGGAATAGAACCACCCGATCAAGGAGAAATTTGGCTCAGTGGAGGAGCTAGAACCATCTATGTATCTCAACAGCCCGATTTAGATGAGGATAAAACCGTTTTAGAACAGGTTTTTGCTGACAGTGGCCAGCAAATGCTCCTAGTCAAGGAATATGAAGAAATTTCTGAGAAATTAACTCAAGAAGAAGGAGATACAGATAAACTCATAAATCGTCTCTCTAGTTTATCCCAAGAGATGGAAGCAACAGGAGCTTGGGAACTAGAAACCAATGCTAAAATTATCCTCAATCAATTAGGGATTCATAATCTTACCACTAAGATTAAAGAATTATCAGGAGGCTATCGTAAGAGAATAGCTTTAGCATCGGCTCTTTTATCACAGCCCGATATATTATTGATGGATGAACCAACTAACCACCTAGATGCCATATCTGTAGAGTGGTTACAGGGCTATTTAAGTCGTTATCAGGGCGCTCTCTTACTAATTACCCATGATCGTTATTTTTTAGATCGTGTTACCAATACCATTATCGAAATTGACCGAGGAGATCTCTATAGCTATACGGGAAATTATGCCTATTATTTAGAGAAAAAGGCAGAAGCCGAAGACTCTATCGCTAGCACTCAAAGGAAACATAGTGGAGTCTTGCGAAGAGAATTAGAATGGTTAAAAAAAGGTCCTAAAGCACGCAGTACCAAGCAAAAAGCACGCATTGACCGCATTAGTCAAATGCAGGAGCGAGAATTTAAACAGATACAAGGTAAAGTCGAAATTACCACCGCGGGCCGTCGTATTGGCAAGAAAGTAATTGAACTATTTAATGTATTTAAATCTTATAATGGACGTACTTTGATTAAAGACTTTACTTACATTTTTAATCCCGAAGACCGTATAGGGATTATTGGCAGTAATGGAGCGGGAAAGTCTACTTTGATGGATATTGTTACTAATAGAGTAGCACCTGACTCAGGTAGCGTAGAGATTGGTTCTACAATACATATAGGTTATTTTGACCAGCATTGCGATGATTTACTACTCAATGAAAATCAAAGGGTCATTGACTACCTTAAAGATGTGGCAGAATTAGTTAAAACTGCAGAGGGGACAGTTATTACAGCATCTCAGATGCTAGAGAGATTTCTCTTTCCACCCACTCAGCAATATGCTCCTATTAATAAGCTTTCTGGAGGGGAAAAAAGAAGGCTTTTTCTTCTGCGTGTTTTAATCAGTGCTCCTAATGTCTTAATTTTAGATGAACCAACTAATGATCTAGATGTCCAAACCTTAGCAGTCTTAGAAGAATATTTAGAGGATTTTAATGGTTGTGTAATTGTTGTTTCTCACGACCGCTACTTTTTAGATCGTGTTGTGGAAACTATCTTTGCTTTTGAAGAAGGTGGAAAGTTAATTCAATATGCAGGAAATTATTCAGTATATCTAGATACTAAAAAAGCCCAGACAGAAACGGTTAAGTCTCAATCATCACTTCAACCCGCTAAAATAAAAGCACAATCCTCTTATAAAAACAGTAAAAGTAGTAAACTCTCCTTCAAAGAAAAACAAGAATACGAAAAGCTAGAAACTCAGATTCCTGTTATGGAAACAGAAAAAGCAGAAATAGAAAAAGTTCTTTCCCAGAACCCCCCAAGTGACTTTAATAAGATACAAGAGATCTCTAGTCGTCTAGCTAAATTGAATGAAGCAATTGAAATGGCTACATTCAGATGGCTGGAATTGGCTGAACGCGAAACGTAAGTGTTTAGTGAGCAACAACATATTCATGACTTTTTACTCAGTGATCGTTGTACAATACTAAAGAGTGCTTGACTAATTGGATGCAATCATCACTAAGAATCGAGCAAATCGTTTAACAACAACTATTATTAGTATTTTAAATCTAGATTATGGTGACTATCCTAGTCGTTGATGATAGCCAAAGCCTCAGAAAAATTGTAGGGGAATTGCTCAACCCTTTAGGGGTTAAAGTTATTGAAGCAAGTAACGGCATAGAAGCTCAAAAGAGAATGCAGGAAACAACTCCAGATTTGGTCATCACAGACCTTGTTATGCCACAAATGAATGGCTATCAATTATGCCGTTGGATTAAAAACAATACTAGCACTAGAAATATACCAGTAGTAATATGTAGTACAAAAAGTGAAGATCATGATCGTTACTGGGGGATGAAACAAGGAGCAGATGCTTATCTAATTAAACCATTTGAAGGGATAGAGCTTCTGAAAACTATTCAGTATATCTTGAGAAATAATAGCTCAGTTAAGTGAGATAGCGAAAAAAGGCTCAGCTTAAAGTTTACAATCGAGCATCATACCTCAAAGCAGCTTTAGAGAGTGTTTTATCTCAAACATACCCCCAGTAAAAATCTCTAGAACATATTGAGTATTTAATTAACTAAAACTAGAGATTATTTTAATCAAGAGAACGAGCTAAAAACCTGAGGCGAAAGTTGTCAAAATTTCTTAATCCATAGCCTTGAAATTTATTTGATTTTATTATTGATTCTATCCATTACTATACTACTAGTCTGGCTCAGAAATTAATTGCAAATTGTATCTAAATAATTATGATCCCAAGGATCTCGTAGTTCCCGAAGGGTAGAGTATAGTTCTAATCACTTGACCATATAAAAAGCTGCTTTTTTAACCATTCAGTAAATTTCCCTTTCCCCTCTTCCACAGTTTCGCTTTTTTCATAAATTAAACGAAATTCTTCTTTAGAGTTATAAGCATTTTCAGACGCTTTGACTTTAAAAGTAACGGCTCTAATTATTCCAACTTTTGCTCATTTAATTGCTCTTGATTTCTAAGAATTAATGTCAGCTTTTGCCACCCTCTAATTTCCACTTGATTAGCTATTATTTTGAGTTCCTTAATAAGTGGTTATTACCCTTCTCGCGGCTAGGCCCACGTAGAGTAAGAAGTTCTTCGTCTTTCAAAAGAGATCAGAAGCCCGCTCTCTTCGCAAGGGTTGAGGACAGCTTAAAAATACTTAACTAATTTTTATTAAAGCTACTCATAAGCTAAGCTATAATGATAGCATGAGTAAGTTAACTATTTCAGAAGCAGCTAAATTAAAGGGAGTAA
>CASBQB010000271.1 GCA_949127655.1 Chroococcales cyanobacterium PMM_0086
AAGGATTATAATAGCATAAGTAAAAAAAAGATAGGTTTTAGTTCGTTCTAATGACCTATCTAGTTCAAATAATTAAAAATATGCTACCATTCTATCATTCTCATCTTGAATCAAATTTTAATAAGTCAGAGTTCTTAATTTTTAAAATCTTAATTGATTTACTACAAATTCATAAGTGGGTAAGCTTAGAAAGCTTAGCTACTAACTTTCCATTACCCATAAAATTTGAAAGTAGACGCAAAAAACTACAAAGATTTTTCTCATTAGAGAAATTAAATATAATTTCTTTATGGCATCCTATACTAAAACAAATTTTAGAAACATATTATCCTATTAAAAACAAAGTTTTTTTAGTAATAGATAGAACGAGATGGGCTAAGCTAAGACGCACTTAAATCGGATACTAGGATTTCTCCCACACCCTACACCCTACACCCTACACCCTACACCCGATCTTCACCAGCACTTTAAATGCTTAACAGCTTAACATAAATATCTTAATGATTAGCATATTGTATCAAAAAAGAGCCATTCCAGTATACTTTGAATTACTCGACAAAAAAGGTAATAGTAATTTAAAAGAACAAACAGCGGCGTTATCTTTAGTTATGCCGTTATTTAAAAATTATTGTAAAGTAGTGTTAGGAGATAGAGAATTCTGTGGAGTAGGACTAGCTAAATGGCTTACTGAACAAGAAAAAACAGATTTTTGTTTAAGAATAAAAAAGAACGAATATATAGAGTTAAATGAAGAAATTAAAATGTTAAAAGAGTTAGGATTACTTCCTGGAATGTCAGTCTATTATCAAGGAGTAAAAATAACTAAAGGTCAGGGATTTGGACCAATTAACTTAGCTGCTAAATGGAAAAAAACTTATCAAAAAAGGAAAACAAAAGAGCCTTGGTATATTATGACAAGTTTTGGAAGTATCCAAGAAGCAACTGGAGCTTATTCTCAAAGAATGGGCATAGAAGAAATGTACCCTACCCTACGGGGACTACGTCTACGGGCGACTACTCTACGAGTGGCTTCGCCTACGTCCATAGAGACTTTAAAAAAGGTGGTTATAATTTAGAGTCAACAGGTCTAAGAGAAGAAAGATTATTAATTTTAGTTCTACTAATTACTTTTGCTTATGTGGAGGCAACTTTTCAAGGAGATACTATACAGAACAAAGAAATAACTAATTATATAGGTAGAACTACAGAACCTAGACGCTCTACAAGAAGACATAGTCGTTTTTATATTGGATTACATGGTAGAGAATGGCTAGAGTCGATGGAGTTTTTTAGCGTTGAAAGTGTAGCTTGCTTCTGCCGTAGGCAGTACTATTAATGTCATTATCTACGCAAAAATTGGAGAATTATCAAGAAGGTAAAAGAGCAGCAAAGCTTGCTGCATCTGCCTTTTAACCTTTATGTCGCCCCTACAGCACGCAGATAAAATTGTCACTTCTGGCATAAAATGGCGTAAAAAGACAAGATATGCCTGACAAGTCGAAGTACCTTAAGAAGGTTAGTCAACTGGATCTCTTTGTGGGTTACGCTGTCCAACTGGGGTTAAGCAACGATTCGCGAAATTTACTGCCACAGTTGCTGGAAAGCCTTATCCAGTCTAAGTTTCAGCCTTCTTTTTTGAGAAATGCAAAAAACGCATATTGGTATAATACTAACATTAGTCTAATACAGAAATAGTTTAATTAGATTTCCTTGATGCAGAGTAGATTACATACTCTTTATCTTTAAAACTCAATTATGCTATTTACTCTATATTTCTATATTTATTAACTTTATAAATTTCTATTAATCACCTTGTTTTATCAAAACTTCTAAGGCTTTCTTAGCTACTTCTTCTGCACGACTTGATGTGACTTTTTGATAGCGTAATGTCGTTTGTATATTTTCATGTCCCATCAATGCTCTTAGTTCTTCAATACCCATCAGCCCGACCCGTTCAGTGGCAAATGTATGTCTAAGATCATGTAATCTTAAGTCTTTCAAACTTTGTTCTTTCCCAATTAAACCACTCCAATCTCGATAAGCTGTGCGATAACTCAATCGACTTATTTCTTTAGTTAGTGGTTGCTGTGCGGTAAAGAGAGCAGAGTGAGATGAATGACGATAGTATTTTATATAGTTTTCTAAAACAGAAGCCGCATCTTCACTATAAAAACACCATCTTTGTTTGTTTCCTTTCCCAATAACTTGAAATTTACGAGCTGTCAAGTTTAACTGCTCTAGATCAAGAAACAACACTTCTGCAATTCTTGCTCCAGTTCGGTGTAGTAAAAGGACAAGTGTTTGTAGACGTGAGATTTGAGGATTATATGAGTTTTCTTTGAGAAGAGAGTACAAAGTTATAAGTTGTTCAGGCATGAGGTAGCGAATCGGTTCATCACTGCCATATTCTTGCTTTGTTCTATCTGGCTTGCGAAGTTTTAGTTTGGTAAGTGGATTGGAAACTAAATCACCCTGTTCAATAGCAAAATTTAAGAGAGATTGGAGAATTGCTTGATGTCGGTTATAAGTACTGTAAGATAAATGATTCAAGTTATTGAGATATTGTTCTAGCTGTTGACGAGTGAGTTGCTCAATAGGTGTTCTTCCGTATAGTTCTAAAAGAGGTAGTAAAGTTGATTCATAAGAACGAATAGTCTTTGGACTCAATCCAGTTCTCTCTAAAAATTTTGTAGTTAAATTTGCTAGAAAAATACTCACTTTATTTTAGGGGTAATTATCAACTCTAGTTGCTCATAGTTAGAATTATATCTATACTTTTAATAGTTTAATTTATCTATATTTTAATCATGACTATATCTAGCGACAATCAACCAGTTGTCGAAGACACATTGGCTCAGTATGTGCGCCGAATTAGGATAGGTCTCAAGCTCAGTCAGGGAGATTTAGCGGCTAAGGCAGGAATTCACATTCAAAGCTTGGGAAAGCTTGAGCTAGGTAAAACAAATCGGCTGAATGCTAAGACACAAACGGGCCTTTCTAGAGCATTAGGGATTCCAGAGAGTTATTTAGAAGCTGTTTGTCGGGGCGTTCCAATTACAGAGGTACAGGGATTCAAGATCTGTCCTACTTGTTGGATGCCTGGAACGCCTCCTGAACCAATCTGGTTGGAATTACGCTCAAAATATTGTTTTATTTGTGGAACTTCTCTACTTACTCATTGTAGTGGATGTAATGAACCGATTATGTCACTCAAATTTAGATTTTGTCCCTATTGTGGTCAATCTTATAAAAACCTCAAAAAATCAATAAACTAAAAAATTTGTCATTATTATAGTAGGAATAAATCTAAGTGCCTAGCGTTGCTGAAACCGCTTATCCACGTCTGAAAAGTCATTTTACAGTTAAAGAATTGCGAGAAATTTATACTCCAACCTTAGAAGATATAAAATTTGCTCTAACCCAGACTAGAACTGCTGATAATCGTTTAAACTTTCTCATTCTTCTCAAGGTATTTCAACGCTTAGGTTACTTCATTTCTTTACAATCTGTTCCTCTGGTAATTATTGAACATATTAGTGAATATTTAAAAATATCAATAGCGCCAAAAGCTCTCACAAAGTATGATGTTTCAAGAAGCAAATGGCGACACATTGTTGCTAGTCGAGAATATTTAAAAATACAAGCTTATGGGGTAAAAGCACGTAGATTAATTGTCTCTTCTATGGCACAAGCAGCTATTACTAAGCATGATTTAGCAGATTTGATTAATGTTGCCATTGAAGAATTAATTCATTATCGTTATGAGCTTCCCGTTTTCCAAACATTAGTTACAGCCGCTAAACGAATAAGATTTACTATTCATAAACAATTTTATAAACAGGTTTTTATAAGTTTAAGTTTTGAAGATAAAACTACTTTAAATTTTCTCTTTGAATCAGATCCTCTCAATGGAAAAACTCATTGGAATGAGCTTAAACAAGATGCTGGCAGACCAATCTTAAAAAATCTTGACCATTTAGTTAAACGGTTGCGATGGTTGAATGAAATTAACGTAGGTAGGCAGATCTTATCTCAATTTCCTGATATTAAAGTCAAACAATTTGCTGCAGAAGCAATGACTCTTGATGCAGCTAGAATGAAGGAGTTAGAAGTTAATAAATTTTATACTTTAACTATCACTTTAATTAGAACACAAACAGCAAGTACCCTAGATGATCTTGCTGAAATGTTTATTAAAAAGATGCTAAAAATTGAGCATAATGGATTTGAAGCACTTAAACTTGAGCGGCAAAAACAACAAGCTAGAATTGACTACTTAATTAAGACTTTACGAGATGTTTTGGTGGCTCATCAAACAGAAGGAGAAATTCCACAAAGATTTGCTGAAATTAATGGTGTAATTGGTGAAGAAGCTAATAAACTAATAGCTGAATGCGAAGCACATATGGCTTACTCAGGTAATAATTATTATCCTTTTCTTTGGCGATTTTATAAAAGCCATAGAAGCACTTTTTTTGACATTCTTCAATGGGTAAAAATTAAATCAACTAACCAAGATACTTCAATTGAAGGAGCGATTCAATTTCTTTTAGTTAACCAGAATACTCGTCGGGATTGGTTGAATATTATTTCTGTTGAAAATAAAGGAACGCCAGAAGAAAAGACCACTCATTTACTAAATTTAGATTTTATTCCTCCTAAATGGTATTGTTTGGTGACTAATGAGAAAAATCGTAAAACATATCCTTCAAAGGTAAATCGTAGGCACTTTGAAGTCTGTCTATTTTCTCAAATTATGTGGGAGTTAAAATCAGGAGATTTATACATTGAGGGAAGTGATGCTTATGCTGATTATCGTGAACAACAAATTTCTCTTGAGGAATACTATAAAACAGTTGGCGACTATGGAAGTAAGGTTGGTTTACCTGTTGAGGGAAAGGCTTTTATTTTGCATCTGCAACAATGGTTAGAAGAAGTAACAACCAGAGTAGATAGCTCTTTTCTTAAAAATGAATCTGTGCAATGGAATGATGACAGACTGGTTATTAAGAAAACTAAAAAAACAGTCGAACACCACAAACTTATCCTGATTGAATCAAAAATCAAAGAACGACTTAAGGAAGTTAATTTGCTAGATGTTCTTATAGATACTGAACTATGGCTTAATTGGACACGTTTCTTTCATCCTATTTCTGGACATGAAACAAAGATTGAAAATCCTATTGCTCGTTATTTGAGTGCAACTTTTTGTTATGGTTGTTGTTTAGGAACTTTTCAGACTGCTCGTTCTTTAAATGATTTTGACCCTAGACAGATAGCTTATATAAGTCAACGTCATATTACCGAAGAAAACCTTGATAAAGCGATTACCTTAATTATCAATGCTTACAATCAATTTAATCTCCCTAAATTCTGGGGAACTGGTAAACGAGTGTCAGCAGATGGCACGAAATGGGATATTTATGAGCAAAATCTTTTAGCTGAGTATCATATTAGGTACGGTGGATATGGTGGTATTGGATATTATCATGTTTCTGATACATACATTGCTTTATTTTCTCATTTTATTCCTTGTGGAGTTTGGGAAGGTGTATTTATTTTGGATGGATTGTTGAATAATAAATCAGACATTAGACCTGATATTATTCATGCTGATACACAAGGACAGAACGAACCAATTTTCGGGTTAGCTTATCTATTAGGAATTAGTTTGATGCCCCGTATCCGTAATTGGCAGTCTTTGAAGTTCTATAGACCCCATTCAAATTCTCGATATAAGCATATAGACGACCTTTTTTCCGATGTCATAAATTGGGAGTTAATTGAAACCCATTTACCTGATATGTTACGGGTAATTTTATCTATAAAAGCTGGCAAATTTACTGCTTCTACTATTTTAAGAAAATTAAGTACTTATAGTGATAAAAACAAGCTTTATCAAGCATTTAGTGAATTAGGTAGAGTTGTACGGACAAATTTTTTACTGGAATATTTACATAGCGAAGAATTACGGAGTATTATCCAAGGTGCTGTTAATAAGAGCGAAGCTTTTAATGGTTTCGCTAAGTGGGTAGGGTTTGGTCATTCTGGAACGATTTCAACTAATAGTCGGGATGAGCAGCACAAGATTATTAAATACAATCATTTGGTATCAAATTGCCTAATTTTCTACAATGTTTTTGAGATAAGTCGAATATTGCATGAGTTGATTACAGAAGGATATG
>CASBQB010000272.1 GCA_949127655.1 Chroococcales cyanobacterium PMM_0086
AACCACAGACCACCAGTGACGGGATTAACTCCACCTTTGAAGGTCAAAATGTCAGAATATACAGACCAGTTCAGTGTAAAGAACGGTAAAATTCCTTGGGCAAAACTGGGGTATAACTCAGTCATTAAATCCTTGTTCAGAATAAATTCATGAGGCAAGGGTATATCTTGGGCAGCTACACCACTATCTAGAAGCTTGTTGATTGGTAGGGAAACATGGATTTGATGTCCGGCCCAACCCAAAGAACCTAGACCCAATAGTCCGGCTAAGTGGTGGTTAAGCATGGACTCCACATTTTGGAACCACTCTAGTTTTGGTGCGCTTTTGTGGTAGTGGAACCAACCAGCAAACAACATCAGAGCAGCCATTACTAAGCCGCCAATTGCGGTACAGTAAAGCTGATAGCTGTTGGTGAAGCCAGAAGCTCTCCAGAGATAGAAAAATCCAGAAGTTATCTGAATTCCACTGAAGCCACCGCCTACGTCTGCGTTGAGAATACCTTGTCCTACAACTGGCCAGACAACTTGTGCACTTGGTTTAATGTGAGTGGGATCGCCTAACCATGCTACATAGTTGGAAAAACGAGCACCATGGAAATACATTCCACTCAACCAAACAAATACTACCGCTAGATGTCCGAAATGCGCGCTGAAGATTTTCCGGGAAATATCTTCTAGATCATTGGTTTGACTGTCAAAATCGTGAACATTAGCGTGAAGATTCCAAATCCATGTTGTGGTTTTTGGACCTCTAGCCAAAGTTCTGTCAAAATGACCTGGTTTTCCCCACTTCTCAAACGAAGTAGGAACGGGATCTCTGTCTACCGTTATTTTGGCCTTCGCCTCTTTGGATGGAGGACTTGCTGTCATGAGGCTTCTCCTCGTCCTTAAAACATGAAAGGGGTTTTTCTATGAGGAACGGACTTTTTTTCTTTCTTGAAGACATTTTATCGCTTTGATTACCTAGAACAAAGCCTAGAAAATCTTCGCCCGTCTTATTAAAGAGTTGACTTTCCTGAAAAATAAGGATTTTTAAGAGACGTTCCTCTTAATTGGCTAGTCATGCCTTTGATATCCACTGACTTCTTTTAAGCAATAACTTAAAAGCATAGCTAAAAAGCTATCTTTGCGTCTGTGTTTACTCTTTGGTAAGAGGTAGCTTGGCTACTGATATCACTTAGTTGATGATAAGACTTACTCTTGTTTCCTGCTGGTGTCCTTAACAATAATTAAAGTTCTCTTTAGCTTTAAGGTTATTTGACTTATTCAATTAATAAGTTGCGCTTAAAGTCAAGCCTTTTATCTATTTTTTTACAAACCTTAATAAAAATAGATAATTTGTTTTTGAGAGGATTTTCTGGTCAGGAGTAAGGTAAATTAATATAGTTGAGCAAAAGATGAGGCAGTTTTGGTGGCAAAAACTAAGAAATGTTCAATAAAAAGTATTAGCAAATATTTACTTATTTTTGTACTTAGTTGGAATTTAGTAAGCTGCGCTACTCAACCTGAGACCTCGCTGTTAAGTCTAGAGCAAGCGCCCACACTTCCTATAGTTCAAGAGAAAATAGCTGAAGTATCTCCTCCAAGTGTTATACAGCAACTGCGTTCTAATTTAGATTCAGTTCAGCCAGAAGTTAGTATACTTAGTCCTCAAAAAGAGCAAGTTTTACAAGAAAGTCAAGTAAAAGTTCAACTGCTAATTAAAAACTATAAAATATTCCAAGATCGGGAACTACTATTAGGACCGCATTTAGAACTAATTGTCGACAATCAACCCAAACAGTCAATCTATTCAGTAGAACAACCGATAACCCTAGAAAATCTAACCCCTGGAACCCATACTTTAAGGGTTTTTGCAGTTACTCCTTGGGGAGAAAGTTTTAAAAACGAAGGAGCTTACACACAGACTACTTTTCACCTGTACAGCAAGACTTCTGAAAATAGTCCAGATTTAAAGCAACCTATTCTGACCTACAATCAACCCCAAGGTGATTATGGAGCCTCACCCATACTACTAGATTTTTATCTGGCTAATGCGCCCCTGCACGTTATAGCTCAGGAAAATAAAGAAGATAATATTGAAGACTGGCGCATCAAGGTAACTATCAACGGGGAAAGTTTTTATTTAGATCGTTGGGAACCCATATTTCTTAAGGGCTTTGTTCAAGGGAAAAACTGGCTACAAATTGAGTACGTTAATGAAAAAGGTCTATCTATCAATAACGCCTTTAATAGTACCGTTAGAGTTATTAACTATCAACCTGAAATTGATGATAATCTTTCTAAGCTTATTCAAGATCAAATTCCCTTAGATGTTGCTAGAGCTATCATTGATCCAGACTACAAAAAACCATCCCCACCTGCGATAGAAGAAGTTACTACAGAACCCTTAGAAGAAGTTACTCCAGAACCGATAGAAGTTACTCCAGAACCGATAGAAGTTACTCCAGAACCCTTAGAAGAAGTTACTCCAGAACCCTTAGAAGAAGTTACTCCAGAACCGATAGAAGTTACCACAGAACCGATAGAAGTTACTCCAGAACCCTTAGAAGAAGTTACTCTAGAACCGATAGAAGTTACCACAGAACCGATAGAAGTTACTCCCCTTGATGCTCAATAAGTAGAACTTTCTAATTGAGGTACTTCTAATGCAGCACAAGACCATGTTTCTGGCTGATTTGTATCCTCTAGCTCATCTTGTAACTCATTAAGTGCCTCAACAAAATCCTTAACACCTTGAAATTGACCATAAACTGAAGCAAAACGAACATAGGCGACCTCACTTTCTTTTTTAAGCTGTGCTAGAACTAGTTTACCAATTTCTTTACTGGTAACCTCTTTTAAAGGCTGTTGCTGGAGATAACCTTCTATTTCTTCGACCAATCTTTCCAAACGGACATGAGAAACATTTGTTTTCTCACAAGCGCGGACAATACCCCTTAAAAGTTTTGAACGATCAAATGATTCTCTTGAGCCATCTTTTTTCAAGACAATAATTGGAATAAATTCAATTCTTTCGTAAGTTGTAAAACGATGCTTACAATTTAAACATTCCCGACGACGACGGATACTTTGTCCTCCCTCAGCCGGACGAGATTCTAAAACTCGACTTTCTTTATACTG
>CASBQB010000273.1 GCA_949127655.1 Chroococcales cyanobacterium PMM_0086
CTGTCGCTTACGGATGAAACCCAAATCAGTTAATTCTTGCACGTGTTGGTAAGCACCACTTCCTCTGAGTTGAATAAGTTCTGTCTGTAAGAGAGGTTCTTTGAGGGCAATTGCTGCTAAAGTTCGGAGTTGAGATAGACTCAATTCAGCCGGAACAATTGACTGCATTAAAGGTTCTAAGAAAGGACGCAACTGTAAAATATATCCAGCACTTGTCTCAACGATTTCCAAAGCGGTCTCACGATGACCATATTCAGAAATTAATTCTATAATAGCCTCATTAGCCTGGGTGCGATGACAGCCAGCATAAAGAGAAATCTGTGCTAAAGTCAAAGGCTCACCTTTTAGATAGAGAATAGCTTCTATTGTGGTTGTCAGTTTCAAGGTTAATCTAATCTAGAGAAGTCTGAGGATTGTACATACTTTAAGCATAGTGTAGAGCGATACCAAGGATTGTCTATTCTAATCTAAGATAATATATTCTGTGGTTAACCCTTGAGGATAAGTGGCTTGGAGAATGGTCACCTTTGCATATGATTCAACAAATCAAAACAAAAGCTAGACGTATTATGGTTACGGGTGGAGCCGGTTTTATTGGTTCCAACTTTGTTCATCACTGGTCTCAACAGTATCAAGATGATCGTCTCATTGTCCTTGATGCGCTTACCTATGCTGGAAACCGCGCAACTTTAGGTTATTTAGAAGAGCGAGAAAATTTTTGCTTTGTCAAAGGAAATATCTGTGATCGGAATTTAGTAGACAGGTTACTTCAAGAGGAGCATATTGATACTATTGCTCATTTTGCTGCAGAATCGCACGTAGATCGCTCTATTTTAGGTCCAGGTGCCTTTGTTGAAACCAATGTTGTAGGAACTTTCACCCTTTTAGAGGCCTTTCGTCAACATTGGTTAAGCCAAGGAAAACCAGAAGATTATCGTTTTCTCCATGTCTCAACAGATGAAGTTTATGGCAGTCTAGAAGCTAATGATCCTCCCTTCAGTGAGACGACAGCTTATGCCCCCAATAGTCCCTATTCTGCCTCAAAAGCAGGTAGTGATCATTTAGCTAGAGCTTACTATCATACATATAGACTACCAACAATCATTACTAACTGCTCCAATAATTATGGACCTTATCACTTTCCTGAGAAATTAATCCCTTTAATGACTATTAATATTCTCCTAGGAAAGCCATTACCAGTCTATGGAGATGGGCAGAATGTGCGGGACTGGTTATATGTTAAAGATCATTGTCAAGCACTGGATCTAGTCATTCAGAAGGGAACCCCTGGACAAACTTACAATGTGGGAGGCAATAACGAAGTCAAAAACTTGGATCTAGTTAACCTACTCTGTCAGTTAATGAACGAATTAGCACCAGATCTACCTGTTAAACCCTCTCAAGATTTAATTACCTTTGTCAAAGATCGTCCTGGACATGACCAACGCTATGCTATTAATGCCAGTAAAATTCGCACAGAATTAGGCTGGACTCCCCAAAAGACGGTAGAAGAAGGTCTAAAAGAGACAATTATGTGGTACCTAACTAATCAAAATTGGTGGAGACCTCTGCTTTCTACAGAATATCAAGCTTATTATCAAGAAGCTTACGGACAGAAGTTTAAATGAGAGAAGTTACTGTTAGAGTCCCCGCAACTACAGCTAATATCGGTCCTGGTTTTGATTGTTTAGGCGCTGCTTTAACTCTCTATAATCAGTTTAAATTTACACTTGCCGAAAAGACAACCATAGAAGTTATCGGTGATGAGTCTACAGGTCTAAGTCTATCTGCTGATAATCTCCTCTATCAGTCTTTCCTCAAGTTATATCAGCAGATAGAGCAGTCTCCACCATTGGTTAAGATAGAAATAGAGATCAATGTGCCCTTAGCTAGGGGTCTAGGAAGCTCTGCTACGGCTATTGTGGGGGGTTTAGTGGCAGCGAATCATTTAGCTGGTGATCCTTTAACTCAGCCTCAAATTAGAGACTTAGCAATCTCTATAGAAGGACATCCTGATAATGTTGTCCCTGCTTTACTAGGTAACTGTCAACTTTCTGTCTCTTCTCAAGCTAGTCATTGGCAGATTTCTCAAATACCTTGGCATTCTGAGATTATCCCTGTTTTAGCTATCCCAGATTTTCAACTATCTACCGAAAAGGCTAGATCTGTTTTACCTTTAGAAGTTAGTCGTCAGGATGCCATTTTTAATATGGCCCATCTCGGTCTATTATTAAGGGCATTGGAAACGGGAAATCAAGACTGGTTACGCACTGGACTGCAAGACCGTCTGCATCAACCCTACCGTCAATCCCTGATTACAGGTTATCATAATGTCAGTTTAGCAGCCCTAGAAGCTGGTTCTTATGGTTTGGTCATTAGTGGTGCTGGTCCAACTTTATTAGCTTTATCTAGTCCTAGTTTCGCTGTTAATGTCGCTTTGGCTATGCAGGATGCTTGGCAACAAGAAGGAATTAATACTAAAACACTAATTCTCTCCTTAGATTCCCAAGGCGCTAAGATCCAGCTTTAGGACGATCTTTATTGAATAACCAAACCATCAAAGCGACAACACCTATCTGCAGAAAAAAGTTAGGTAAAGCTGACTCAATGTCATTTCCTGCTACAAGCTGGGCTAAAAAAACTATTGCCCCAATAAAACCAGAACTTGCTAGTGCTACATAAATAAACCATCTGAAAAAACGATAGGGCGCTTTGGCTTCTGCCCTGAGTCTATCATAGGGTTTGGCTTCTTTGAGAGGTTTCATAAAAACTCCGCTTATCTTTGTTACACTATAAGCTTAGTTGGTGCCGGTGTAGCTCAGGGGTAGAGCATTCGATTCGTAATCGAACGGTCGTCGGTTCAAATCCGATCATCGGCTGTAGTGTAGAGTAACTGTAGACCTCTTTATTGTGAGACTATTAGTTTTTTTTTTGGAGCGAGAACTATTATCCCTCTCTACAAAGGGAAAATTAAAGAATAGTGGTGCTACCAAAACAGAAATGACAAGATTTAACGAATCAGATACCAGAGCAAAATTAATAGATCCAATTCTCTACAGTAAAGGATGGACAGAAGAATATATTAAACGAGAGGAAACGGCTGGAGCAATAGATATTATTAATGGTGGAGCTAGAAAGCTAAGTAAAGGTAGAGTAGACTATACTCTGCGCCTCAAAGTGAATATACCCGACTTAAATACTCAACCTGTTGCAGTAGCATTAATCGAAGCAAAAGCAGAACATTTACCGCCAGGTCATGGTTTAGAGCAAGCGAAAAGGTACGCTAAGTTATTAAACGTGCCTTTTGTCTATAGTTCCAATGGACATCAGTTTGTTGAATATGACAGGTTAACAGGAGTAACAAGTAAACCTACTCCTGTTGAAGAGTTTCCTACTCCAGCAGAGTTGCGCAGACGTTATGAGGCTCATTTTGGCTTTAGTTTAGAAGAGATGATCACCCGTCCTCTAATTACTCGTTATAAAGGGGGTGAGTCTTATAGAAGGTATTATCAAGATGCAGCAATTAGAGCAGTCTTTGAAAAAATAGCTCAATGTTATAAACAGAATAAACCTCAAAGAGCCTTATTGACATTGGCTACAGGTGCGGGTAAAACCTTTATTGCTACTCAGATTTTAAGCCGTATAGCAGATGCAGGACAGCTAAGAAAAGCTTTATTTATCTGTGACCGTACTGAGTTAAGAGATCAAGCAGCAGCAGCTCTTAAACAGGTCTTTGGTTCAGATGTAGCTGTGGTTGGTGCTAAAGATCCTAAAAAGAATGCACGTATTTTAATAGCAACTTATCAGGCTCTAGATGTTGATACAGAGAAAAGAACAGCACTCTTACGAGATCCTTCGGATAATTTTTTAACAACTAATTATCCCGAAGACTATTTCAGTCATATTGTTATAGATGAGTGTCACCGTTCAGCTTGGGGTAAGTGGTCGCAGGTTCTTAGGCAGAATAGTAAGGCGGTACAGATAGGTTTAACTGCAACACCTAGACAAATAGATGTGACTGAAGATACCCCAGAAATTAGGGAAGATTTACAAATAACTGCTGATAATATTCGTTATTTTGGTGAACCTGTCTATGAATATGACATCGCCCAAGGAATAGAAGATGGTTACTTAGCTGCTTGTGAAATTCGCAGGAGAGAGGTTAATCTAGATGAGACTGGTATTACCCTAGATGATATCCTGGCTAAAGATCCTACTGATGCTAATACAGGATTACCGATAACTAGAGAGGAGTTAGAGGAACTCTATGAGAAGACCAGTTATGAGAGGAGAATACTACTACCTGATCGAGTGGCAGTAATGTCTAAGGATTTATTTAATCTGTTGCTTAATACTGGAACACCTGAACAAAAGACAATTATTTTTTGTGTTAATGATCGTCATGCGGATGATGTTGCAAGGGAATTAAATAATTTATATGTGGAGTGGTGCAGTGAAATTAGACACAAACCTCTAGAGAATTACGCTTTTAAATGTACAGCAGCTAGTTCAGGTAATGACTTTTTACCCGATTTTAAAGCCTCTTCTAGGTCGCATTTTATCGCTACTACAGTGGATTTATTGACCACAGGTGTAGATGTTCCTTGTCTGAACAATATAGCCTTCTTTAGGTATATGAGGTCTCCTATTAGTTTCTATCAGATGATAGGACGAGGAACAAGACTTTATGCGCCCACAAGTAAGCTAATGTTTAGGATCTATGACTATACGAATGCAACCCGTCTATTCGGAGAGGCTTTTTTAAACAAGATAGCACCTAAAACAACCGAACCAGAAGAAGAGATAAAAGAGAAGAAAGATAAAGCCACTACTATAGTTGTTGAAGGCTTTGAGGTTAAGGTAACTACTGCAGGACATTACATTGTCACGATGAAGGATGGTCAAGCTACTCCTGTTACCCTAGAAGAATATAAGGAACAGTTAGCAGAGAAGTTAATTGAAGAAGTCCCCAATGTAGAAGCTTTTAGAACCATTTGGGTAGATAGAGAAGAAAGAGGAGTTTTATTATCAAAGTTACCCGATGGTGGCAGATCTCCTTTAGTTATTCGAGTTATTTCAGAATTAGAAGACTGCGACCTATATGATATCTTGGCTGAGTTAGGTTATGGACTGCAAAGACGTACCCGTATAGAACGTTCAGAAGCTTTTAATTATAAGCATAGAGACTGGTTAAATGAGATGCCAGAAGCGACAGCAAAAACAGTGAGAGCGTTAATTATGCAATTTGCCAGAAATGGAACTGAAGAACTAGAAAGTTCTAAACTATTTCAAACTCCTGAAGTCAGAAAAGCAGGAGGTTTAGAAGCACTTAAGCTAATAGGTAAACCTGCTGAGGTTTTATATCAAACTAAGGTGAGGTTATTTGCTGCATGATTGAGGTTTTTATAAATTAAAATTCATAGATCTTTTATTATCGTTTAGTGTATTTCAAGAAATCTAATATATTGTAAGCAAGACTAATCCGCTCTCTAATTTCTTTCTCCTGGTCATCTTTGTTCAAACCATTCTTTAATTCTTCTAATTTAGACTCAATAATTTTATATAATTCATCTTCATTAAGGGTAAAGCCATATTGTTGTTGATACTTATTAACAAAATTATAAAAACGTTCCATATCTTTAGGATGGTTTTTATACCAATACATTCCTAACCATTGAGTAAGAGCTTTATCCGATTCTGAATTTAGATTTTCCATCTTTATTATTGATTATCTTTGTAATTTATCGATATATAATAACACATATTGAAATATTATTAAAATATGGTATTGTATGTTAAGTTATGTAAAAATGAAAAATCAAAGCTTACCCAATAAATGGAAGTGGGTTAAATTAGGGGATGTGTGTGCTGTTACAAAATTAGCAGGGTTTGAATACACTAAATATATAGCTTTACGTGCTCAGAATATTCGTAATACAGGGTTAGCTCTTAATAATATTGTTAAAATTTCTGAGAATGTAGCTTCATATTTATCGAGATCAAAACTTTTTTGTGGAGATGTTGTTATGACTTTTATTGGAGCAAATATAGGTGAAGCAACTTGGATTGATGAAAATGATAAATATTACTGTGCTCCTAACATAGCCAAAATAACTCCTAAGTCTAATTTATTAAATTATCATTTTCTCACAAGATTTATTCATTCTTTTTCATTTCAAAATCAAATAAGAAGTATTAATCAAAGTACAGCCCAACAAAGTTTATCTATGCAAAATATTAGGACTTTTATACTATACTATCCTCCACTCCCAGAGCAAAAACGTATAGCAGCCTATCTACAGGCAAAACTAACAGAAGTAGAACGCCTTAAACAAACCTTACAAGAACAACTAGACACGATCAATCAACTTCCTGCAAAGTTGTTAAGTCGTGCATTTAGGGGAGAGTTATAAACAATGGAAACAAGAAAAATTCTTATTGCTACCAAAACCTATCCAACTATTAGTACTAAATATCAAGAAACTGTATGTACAGCAGGAATATTATTAGATGATGATGAACGTCCTTTACAATGGATTAGACTTTATCCTATTTCATATCGCTATTTAGATTTTGAGAAGCGTTATAAACGTTGGACTATTATCAGCGCTCTTATTGAAAAAGACTCTAGAGATTCTCGATTAGAAAGTTTTCGACTTGTTGAGCAAAATTCCTTAAAGCCAATCAAAGAAATTAGTACAGTAAATGAATGGCAAGAGAGAAAAGAATTATTATTACTTCCTCATCTTCAATTTAACTCCATCCAAGAAATTAAAGATCAAGGGAAATCATTAGGTATTATTAAACCTAAATCTATCCAAAAATATCTACATCAACAAGATAACAGAGAATGGAATGAGAAAGAACAAGTTATTTTAGGGCAACTTGATTTATTTAGAGAAAAGAAACCTCTAGAAAAAATACCCTATAAATTTTACTATCACTTTTTAGATCAGGCAGATAAATTACATAAATATTCTATTCTTGACTGGGAAATTATGGAACTCTATAGAAATTGCCGAAATAACTCTAAACTAACTGGAATAGATGCCGAAACTGAAGCATTAGAAAAAGTAAGACAAAAAATAGAAGATAAGTTTCTATCAGATCAAATTGACTTATATTTTATTGTTGGAAATCTTAAACAACATCCACAAAACTTCTTAATTATTGGAATTTTTTACCCACCTATGGTAAGATCTAACCAGTTGAGCTTATGGTAGTTAAAATGAATAATAAAAAAGAGCTATCTGAAAACGTTTTTATATTTACCTTTGGCTATGGAAATCGTTCAAATTATGATATTTTTTTAGGATATTTAAAAGACTATCATGTATCCTGTGTTATTGACGTTCGAGAAAAACCGCGCGCATGGTCTCGTAAATGGTATGGAGAACAGATAGAAAAACTCTGCATAGAACAAGGAATTGAATATATTTCATCTACTTATTTAGGCAATCTTTCAGGAACTAAAGAATGGGTTTCACCTGACCCGAAAAAAGCAGAAGAAGTATTACAAAATATAGCTCTAAAACATCAAACAAAATCAGTCTTATTACTTTGTGCAGAAATGGATTACAAAAGATGTCATCGAACAGAAGTAGCTAACCATTTAAAAGAACTAACCCATCAAAACATACACCATTTAGCCTAAGTAATGTCTAGAAGTAAAAATCAATCAACTTCCTGCAAAGTTGTTAAGTCGTGCATTTAGGGGAGAGTTATAATAAAGTGATTAAAGATACATTTTATATTTCAGAGATCTGGCTTTTAGTAAAATAAGAAAGTGATTTGGGGTTTTTATTTTATCTGAGTGAAACAAGGTGAATCAAAATTTCTCAAGAAGAGCAGGTCAATATATACAACAAGCTACAGGCTATAATATCCGTTTTTATTTTCTTTGTGGTTGTTGCCAGAAAAAAGTAGAACGTATTGGAGGAGATCCTTTGCTAGATGATACAATCTTTTTTGTTGATGGCGCGGATGGTTAGGTGTAA
>CASBQB010000274.1 GCA_949127655.1 Chroococcales cyanobacterium PMM_0086
GAATTATTAATATTTTTTAAGGTTTTGGTATTGCTTTTTTAGTAAAAATGTCTGCTAACAACCTGACCGATTTGTTAATAAATGTATATGTTTGTCTATTTAATTGACAACTAGAAGAAGCTCTTTTTTGCCAAAAGAAATGATCGATATTTGCTTGAAGAATTCGTCTGTGGTTGGACGGATTTTATTGGCTTTTTGAGGATTGATCTTCAGTCCGAACTCAATCTCCATAATCGTCAGTGCAGAAACGCTCAGATCACTTGGTGAACATATTTTAATTTTTTCGAGGGTCTTCTTTTCGCCTTTGACAAAATCACTGATGACACAGGTATCTAGCAAGTATTTCATGAAAATATCTCAGGATCAGATGGTGGAACTAGTTCAGATCGGTAAGATTCAAAGGTAATCCCCTCCTTAATCCCGTTGAAATCCTTGATCTTTTCTGACCATTGGGTAGTTGTGTATTCTTGAATCAAGGTTTTGATAGCTTCTCTAACAAGTGTGTTTCGCGGTTTTCCTGTACTGTTAACTATTTTTTCCAGTTGCTTGCCCAGTTCATCTTCAAGATAAATATTGAAGTTCATGACTTTAAGTTCTCCCTACATAACATATCATAACCTGTTATAGATTCTCTGATGACTCAGCAACCCCACAAAAAAAATTCCTACTAACCTACAGAGATCATTACAGAAAAGCATCAGACAAACTGCCTCCTGAAACAAATTAAGTTAATATAATAGTAAGTACATAGCAAAGTGTGATCCGTGGATGCTTAAAATTAAGGAATGCGAACAAATCATCTCAGAACTTAAATATGAAAAAGATGTTCGTAAGTACCCAGATAATCATCGTAGGGGGCAATTTAAAGCTGGTTGGGAAGATGTAGTGATTCGCCAACAGACATACTTACAACCTACGCTTAAACGGTTAACTTGGTGCAATTTGGGCTACCGCCTAGGGCAACGTTTGGGAGAAAAAACAGTCAATGAAATTAACCAAATTTTCGATATTCTTGCTATGCAGTACAAAAGCCTGAGAAATATTGATACCTTATCTTGGCAGGCTGAGCTAGAGCAGTGGGTAGCAAAACATCGAAAAATACCTAGTAGTTTAAGTGATAATCTTATTAGTTTTTTTGAGCTAGCTTTTACAAATACACGACACCAAGATAAAGCTTGGTTTGGAATTCACAAACAGGCAGCTAGCTTAGTGATTGGTGGAATATATTTAGCAGCTATTGGGTTAGGCGGTTCTGACTCTGGTATTTTGTTGTTGCTAGATAGAGAGTTGTCTGTCGAAAAAATTGAATATAAGCCAGTAAAATCTACTCAGAAATACACTCCTTTAATTTGGGCACACATTAAGGAAATTGAAAATATTGGTGTTTTAATTGAAAGTTCTGAGATTTGGCATTCTTACTCACAAGCATCTGACAAAATTCTGAATTCACCAATTTCTCATGCCCGTAGTCCAAAATTTCAGCAAAATAGACACAAAATACTTTTAAGTGAGTTTTGGGACAGCCCATTAGACAGCTTATATGACTCGTCTGAGTTACAAGATGAGTATCAAAGAATGAAAGTAAATGGAGACTTTGACGTTGAAAATTCTGAAGATGCCAGAAAGAGAGTAATAAGTTCGATTGTTCAGAGGTTAGGACAGCCCGAATTTCGAGATAAGTTATTTAGGGTTTATGGTGGTCGATGTCTTATTAGTGGCTGTGATGTAGCACCAGCTATCGAGGCAGCCCATATTATTCCTTATAGGGGACCTGACAGCAATCATGTAACCAACGGATTGCTTTTACGAGCAGATATACACAATCTGTTCGATCTTTATTTAATCTCAGTTCACCCAGAAACTTATGAAATTATGATTGCTCCTAATCTTACTGCCACTTGTTATCAGGAGTTTATTGGTCAAAAGCTAGCTCTACCAAGAGATAAGCTTGCACTACCTAATAAAAAGGCACTTGAAAAACATGATCAAGAATTTTTGAGCAGGAAGAAATAATCCTTTAGTATTCACAAAAATATATTTTTACAATACATAATTATTATATTGCACTATATCACAGCTACCTATAAGCTCAATAATTTGCAGACGGTGGCTATTTTTTCTAAAGTAGTTCACGCAATAATAGTAAAACCTACTCTCTGGGAAAATTCATGTCATCTATTCGTCAAATACATCAACAGCTAATCACCAAAGAACGCTCTGCTGTCGAAATTACTCAGGAAATTCTAGACCGTATTGAGAAACTTGAGCCAAAATTGCACAGCTTTCTCTGTATTACATCTGCTTCTGCTCTAGATAGTGCTCAAAAAGTTGATGCTAAACTAGCTCAAGGTGAAACTATTGGGTTACTAGAAGGTATCCCTATTGCCATTAAAGATAATCTCTGTACTCAGGGTATACCTACTACCTGTGGTTCACAGATTCTCAAAAACTTTATCCCTCCTTATGAGTCTACTGTCACCGCTAAACTACAACAAGCAGGCGCAGTCATGGTGGGTAAAACTAACCTAGATGAATTTGCTATGGGCAGTTCTACCGAAAACTCTAGTTATCAAGTAACCGCTAACCCTTGGGATATTTCCAGAGTTCCCGGCGGTTCTTCTGGAGGTTCTGCAGCCGCAGTAGCTGCCCAAGAATGTATAGTAGCTCTCGGTTCTGATACGGGTGGTTCTATTCGTCAACCAGCTTCCTTTTGTGGCGTAGTCGGGTTAAAACCTACTTATGGTCTGGTCTCTCGTTTTGGACTAGTCGCTTATGCTTCTTCTCTAGATCAAATTGGACCTTTTAGTCGGTCGGTAGAGGATGCAGCTATTCTCTTAGAAGCCATTGCAGGCTATGATCCACTTGATTCAACTAGTCTCAATATTCCCACTCCTAACTATACTCAATCTCTAGGTAAAGATCTTACTGGTTTAAAAATAGGTCTCATTAAGGAAACCTTGGGCGATGGACTATCTCCTGCAGTATCTCAAGCTCTCCAAGCAGCCATAACACAGTTAGAAGCACTTGGCGCAAGCGTAGTTGAGGTATCTTGTCCCCGTTTTAGATATGGACTCTCAGCCTATTATATAATCGCCCCTTCAGAGGCTTCTGCTAATTTAGCCCGTTATGATGCTGTTAGATATGGAATGCGTCAAGAAGCTGACTCTCTCCTCTCTATGTATACTCAGACCCGCTCTCTTGGTTTTGGTTCTGAAGTTAAACGCAGAATCATGATTGGTACTTATACCCTATCTGCAGGTTATTATGATGCTTACTATCTCAAAGCCCAGAAAGTACGCACCCTAATTAAAGAAGATTTTGAAAAGGCTTTCCATCACTTAGATGTTTTAATCTGTCCCACTTGCCCTACAATAGCCTTTAAAGCAGGCGAAAAGACCGATGATCCTCTAAGTATGTATCTCTCTGATTTAATGACCATTCCGGTCAATTTAGCTGGGTTACCTGCAATGAGTATTCCCTGTGGTTTCGACCAAGACGGTTTACCAATTGGACTACAACTGATCTCTAATGTTTTAAGAGAAGATTTACTCTTCCAGGTCGGTTATGCTTATGAACAAGCGACAACTTGGCATCAGTCTCAACCAACTTTAGATTAAGAAATTTCCGTTTACCCCTTGCTAAATTAGCCTAAAGTAGTTTAAGATAACAGATTGTGACCAAAAAATAAATTTGGACACAGTCTAACGCCGCTTGAGGATACTGAGGAAACAAAACCTTAAGTCCAAAAAGCAGTAACAGGCGAAACCTTAACCAGAACAATATTTTATCGAACTGGTTAAAAAAATCACCGCTCCACCCAAACAGTTTAAATGGCAGATCAGCTCAAACGAGGAGAACCTATCTCGTTTAATGATGTTCAAGCTGCCCACGTTCATGTTGTCTAGTAAAGAGTAGAGAAAAACCGTGTCTGTCGGTATTCTAGGTACAAAATTGGGCATGACCCAAATCTTTGAACCAGATACAGGAATAGCCATTCCCGTAACTGTAGTTCAAGCCGGTCCATGTCCTGTAACTCAAGTAAAAACAAAAGAAACGGACGGCTATAAGTCTATTCAAATAGGATATAAAGCCGTTAAAGAAAAAGCCCTGAGCCAACCTGAATTAGGACATCTAAAGAAATCAGGTGTAACTCCAGTAAGACATCTCAAAGAGTA
>CASBQB010000275.1 GCA_949127655.1 Chroococcales cyanobacterium PMM_0086
GACTACGCTAGAAAAGTTGAAGAATATGCCTTTTTGGGTATTCCTGAATATTGGATAGTAGACTATAGAGGACTCGGTGGAATTGCTTTTATTGGAAAACCTAAACAACCAACCTTTACCGTCTGTCAACTCCAAGGGGAAGAATATATTCAAAAACAATATCGTTTAAAGCCATCAATTAACTCCTATGTTCTGCCTAATTTACAGATTAACTTAGAGGAAATTTTGCCGCGCAATAATTCCTGATTTATCTGTATGGTAAAACAAGAAGCAGGTGGTAAGTTTAAGGTGGGAGATTTGGCTAAACCAGCTAGATAGAAGCTTTTAAATATCTATCTGTTATTTCTAAGATTCTTCTAGCAGCTTGACCATCTCCAAAAGGATTGATCGCATTAGCCATCTTTTGATAGACTGCCTGCTCTCTTAATAACAAAGAACCATTAGTAAAAATAGCCTCTGCTGTAGTACCTATTAGCTTTGCGGTTCCTGCTTGTATAGCTTCCGGTCTTTCAGTGGTTTCTCGTAAAACTAAGACTGGTTTACCTAGACTAGGCGCTTCTTCCTGTAGTCCCCCTGAGTCGGTCAGTAGCAGATAACAGCGTTTAATGGCCCCGACTAATTCTTGATAGTCTAGGGGTTCTGTTAAAAAGACTCGTGGATGTGACCCTAAAGCTTTGATGATTGGTTCTCTGACAGTTGGGTTGCGATGAAGAGGCAGTAAAAGGGCTGTATCTGGCCACTCTTCTAAAAGACGACTAAATCCCTGGAGAATATTTAATAGAGGTTCTCCCCAGTTTTCTCTTCTGTGGACTGTTGCTAACATTACCCTATACTTACTCCAGTCTAGTCCTTTAACCTGACAACTTGGTTCTTTTTGGGCTACTGTTAAAAGGGCATCAATGACTGTGTTTCCTGTTTGATGAATTTCCCCTGTTACTCCAGAACGTTGTAAATTCTCCACAGCTAGTTTAGTAGGGGCAAAATGTAGCTGTGTCAGTTGAGATATTAAGCGACGGTTAGCTTCTTCTGGGTAGGGATCATAGATGTGATCTGTTCTTAACCCTGCTTCAACATGACCTAAGGGAATTTTTTGATAAAATGTCGCTAAAGCTGCTGCCAAGGCGGTTGTCGTGTCTCCTTGCACTAACACTAAGGCGGGTTGTAATTCTGCTAAAACTTTTTCTAGTCCTTGTAAGGTGCGACAGGTAATATCTGTAAGACTCTGTTTCGGCTGCATGATCTTAAGATCTTGGTCTGCCTTCAGGTCAAATAACTCCATCACCTGATCCACCATTTCTCGGTGTTGTCCTGTCAGGATCACTTGTGTTGTGAATTGAGGAGAATTACGAAATTCTTTAATGACAGGTGCTAGCTTAATTGCTTCAGGACGAGTCCCTAACACAATACAAATTAGCTCATGGTTGGTACTCATGGTTTCACTAAGGGTAAAAAGAGAGTAATTAGTTCTGAAGAACTAGCGGTTAAGCAGGGAAAAGAACGACTACCGTAGTTTTCTCCTACCTTTAGAGGAAAGATGGTACTCTCTCCCAAGGAATAGAAAATCCCTCCTGCTGCTTGTAAAATGACCCATACTGCGGCAATATCCCAGATTTTGGGAGTTGCTTCCACTCCACCTAAAGCGGCCCCTGCAGAGACTAAAGCGATGTTATAGCTAGCAACCCCTAACAGACGCATTTTACAAGGGAAGGGTTTTGCGAGAATATGCGTACTGCGAGCACAGAGATTAAAGAGATGATTTTGACTAGGCGCATCAGGACTAGTTTTAATTGATTTTCCGTTACAGTAGGCACCATCAGGCATAGTCAAGCCAGAATTACTAGACCAATAGCCATAATAGGCGTTATTTAACTGAGGAAAATAGACATAACCGAAGACGGGGGTTCCTTGATAGAGAAGTCCTAGAGAAATACCCCAAATAGGAATTCCACGGGTAAAATTAGTGGTTCCGTCAATAGGGTCAACTATCCAACACCAGTCAGTTTCTGGAAAGATATGTTCTGTTTCTTCTGTGAGTACTCCATGAGTGGGAAACCAAGCTTTAACAGCTTCTTGGATAGCTTTATCTGCAAAGCGATCAGCTTCTGTAACGAGGGTTCCATCGGGTTTGCGAGTTGCTGCTATCTGACCAAAGTCCTTAATAAGAGACTTTCCTACTTCCAGGGTTGTCTGGTGAGCGAATTCTAAAACTGATGTCCAAAAGTCCTTCATAAAATTATTCCACAGACCTTCTGTAGTGTAGTCACAAAATTAGGATAGGATATTGTCGCTGCTTCTGCACCTCTAATTGTGGTGGTTTTTTGCGCAGCAAGTGCAGCTATAGCTAAACTCATAGTAATACGGTGATCCCCATAACTTTCTACATCTGTACCTACTAGATGTGTGGGTCCGGTGATTTCTAAACCATCGGGGAGTTCTAATACTTGAGCACCCATTTTAGTTAATTCTTTGGCCATAACTGCTAGACGGTCACTTTCTTTGACTCTTAACTCTTGAGCATCTCTAATGATAGTGGTTCCTTGCGCAAAGGTGGCAGCTACGGCTAAAATTGGTATTTCATCTATCAAACGGGGAATTATCGCCCCTGATATTTCACAACCTCTTAAGGGACTCGATTTAATCCGAATATCGCCGACAGGTTCTCCTGTGACAATGCGTTGATTTTCTAAACGAATATTAGCCCCCATTTCCTGTAAAACTTCTAAAATGCCTGTCCGAGTGGGGTTAATTCCGACATTTTCAATAACTAATTCTGAACCCTCGACAATAGCTGCAGCGACTAACCAAAAGGCTGCAGAACTGATATCTCCGGGAACAATCACCTTTTGTCCTGTTAAAGAGGTAGGTCCTATAATTGTGACACGGTTAGCTAGAAAATCCCTTTCAATATTAGCCCCAAAAGCCTGTAACATTCTTTCTGAATGATCTCTAGAAAGTCTAGGTTCTATGACGGTGGTTCTGCCTTCTATTCCTAGTCCTGCTAAAAGTAGACATGACTTTACTTGTGCTGACGCAATAGGAGAATGATACTCTATAGGACGCAAAGACTGACCAGAAACTGCTAAAGGTGCTAGAGAGTTATCTTTTCTACCCCAGATCTGGGCACCCATTTGCTGTAGTGGTTTAACCACACGAGACATAGGACGAGAACGCAGAGAACTATCTCCTGTGACTGTAAAAAACTTACCCGCTTGACCAGCTAAAATGCCCAACATCAGACGCATTGTTGTCCCAGAGTTCCCCGCATTCAAGAGATCACTTGGTTCAGATAAATTAGCTAATCCTAGGCCGTTGATAATAACCTGTTCTGTAGAGAGTTGGGAGATTTCTACTCCCATTGAAGCAAAACAACTAGCCGTACTGCGTGGATCTTCCCCTAAAAGAAGTCCTTCAATAGTTGTTTCTCCTGAAGCTATAGCCCCCAAAATCAAAGCACGGTGAGAAATTGATTTATCTCCTGGAACTCTAATCTTACCTTGGAGAGCAACATCCACCGAATCAATGATCAGATTCTGCCCACTCTCTGCAGTAGTAAGGGTAATAGACATTATTATTAAATAACAACAGCGATCCTGATTTTATCATAGGAATAACAACCATCCTGAAAAGTAACCGGATAATGTGTAAAAATATACATAATCCTATTACGATAGGAGTTCATGCCCACCATAAGAACAAGGGACATTTCAATTGTGTTAGCCTCACTCATTGCTGATTTTCAAATCATCTTCGAGCGTGACCCGGCCGCTAAAGGTTTCTTGGAAGTTATCCTCTGTTACCCTGGCTTTCAGGCACTCCTTTTACACCGTCTTGCTCATTTGCTGGATGTAAAACTCCAAATTCCCTTGATTCCTCGTCTTATTTCTCATCTGGCCCGTTTCTTAACTGGCATTGAAATTCACCCAAGCGCCCAAATTGGTCAAGGGGTTTTTATCGATCACGGAATGGGAGTGGTGATCGGGGAAACCGCTATTATAGGTAACTACAGCTTGATTTACCAAGGAGTTACTCTTGGCGGTACAGGTAAAGAATTAGGTAAAAGACACCCTACTCTAGGAGAAAACGTGGTCGTAGGAGCCGGAGCCAAAGTTTTAGGTAACATTACCATAGGGGATAATGTCAGAATTGGCGCAGGTTCAGTTGTTTTGAGGGATGTCCCCTCTGATTGTACAGTAGTGGGCATACCTGGACGGATTGTTTATCGCTCTGGTGTTCGTGTAGATCCTCTAGAACATGGTAATTTACCCGATTCTGAAGCTGCAGTCATCCGATTACTTCTAGACCGCATAGAGTCTCTAGAACAACAAGTACAAACCTTGCGCGAGGAAATGCCCGAAAAAAAGGGAGTCCTTGTGGAGATAAGCGGTAAGGCAAGTTGTTGTAAACTAGGTGATAAAGAAATTCAACAGTTTCTAGAAGGTAGTTTTTTCAATGATGAACCTGCAGCCTGAAGTCATTGGTATAGATATCGGTGGTACTGCCATTAAATTCGGACGCTTTGGAAAAAATGGAGATTGTTATCAGACCTTCACTATTGCCACACCTATTCCAGCTAAACCAGAGTCGGTAATCAGTGCAATTGTTGAATCATTAGATAAAATTAACCCAGATAAAACAGCCCTTGCTTTAGGTTTAGGTGTCCCTGGGGTGGTTGATCGGGCTGGACGTATTGCTAAAGTGGCGATTAATCTTTCAGGATGGCTAGATGTACCTCTAGCTGAAAAATTAGAGTCCCTCACAAAGTTACCAACTATTTTAGCTAATGATGCCAATTGTGCAGGACTGGGCGAAGCTTGGTTAGGTGCCGGTCGTAACTACCAAGATATAATTCTCATAACTTTAGGGACGGGTGTAGGTGGGGCAATCATTCTAGATGGTAAGCTCTTTCAAGGGCATCTTGGCGCTGCAGGAGAATTAGGCTTAATCACCCTTGATCCCAATGGTCCACCCTGTAAGAGTGGCAATCAAGGCTCTTTAGAACAGCATCTCTCTATTGGTGCTATAACTCGTATGACTGGTCAAGACCCAGCCACGGTGGGCGCTCTAGCCTTGGCGGGTGATACTGAAGCTCTAGCCTTTTGGCGTGAGTATGGGCGTATTTTAGGGATTGGGCTGACAACTTTTATCTATACCTTGACTCCAGAAGTAATCATCATTGGTGGAGGAGTTAGTGCAAGTGCTGATTTTTTCTTGCCTTCTGCTTTAGATGAGATAGAAAAGCGGGTGTTGCCCCCCTCAAGGGAAGGACTACAATTACTTAAAGCAGAGTTAGGTAATACTGCAGGTATGGTTGGTGCCGCTAAATTGGCTTGGAGTTTAATGTAAAATTCTGATTTAAGCTTTGTTGACTCGGTGCAAGATGCGAGTCTAGTGTAGCTTTTTTTTAACAACTACTTGACAATGATTATTATTAGTCTGTAACATAATGCAGAGAATCAAAATCAATTAAAAGTAAAAGATTTCTGCCTACATGATGCAAAAACAAGGTAAAAAAGTATATGCAGGTCTAGCTGTTCTGATTTTAGCAGGCTGTCTAGCTAATTTAATCGATAGTAAATCTCAAGTAGTGGCTCAAGTTGAGTCAAAGCAACCAAGCCCAATTCTGCTCGCTCAAGCACCTTTAACTAAACTAACCATTGCTTTTGCCAGTCGCTCTGATACTAAAGACCTACAGCAAAAAGCCAATCAAGTAGCCCAGCTACTCTCGAAAGAATTAAAGATTCCTGTAGAGGCAATTGTAGCTGATGAAACAGCCTCAGTAGAAGCCTTGAGAGCTAATAGGGTTCAAGTAGCTTTCCTAGCAGGACGGGGAGCCTTAAAAGCAGAAGATTTAGCTGGTGCGAGGCTATACTTAGCAGAAGTCCGCCCTAATTACTCAGGAAAGTATTCTTATAACTCAGTCTTTGTCGTGCTTAAAGATAGCAAGTTAAAGTCGGGAGCAGGGAAACAAACTCTAGAACAACTAAAAGGCAAGACCATGGCCTTTACCTCACCTACATCAGGATCAGGGTTCGTCTTTCCTGTGGCAGAATTAGTGAAGACAGGACTAGTGCCCAATCGAGATCGCCTAGATGGGTTTTTTGGTCGGGTTACTTACGGAAGCGGCTATGGTGGAGCATTGCAAGCTGTTTTACGCGGTCAAGCAGATGTAGCAGCTGTCTCTGAATACAGCCTAGCACCGCCCTATATTACTGCAGAAGAAGCCAAACGCTTAAGAGTTCTCTATTCAATCCCCAAAGTTCCAGCCCATGGAATTGTCATTGATGATAGTGTACCAGCAGCCTGGCGAGAAAAGATTGTCAAGGCTTTTTTAACCCTCAATCAACCAGAGAATAACGCCCTATTGCAATCTCTTTACAACTCCACATCTCTAGTCAAAGTGGATCACGATAGCCATCTTGGTTCGATGAAGGAGGCTCTCAAGCGTGCAGGATTTCAACCCTGAGACGGTCGCCATTGAGTGCACTCAGGTAGAAACAGCTTATCAACCTACTCTAGGTCGCCCGATCATCCAGGGAGTCAGCTTAACCATCAAGGCGGGGGAATTTGTCACCTTACTAGGAAGCAATGGGGCGGGAAAATCTACCCTTTTGCGCTCTCTAATCGGGCTAAACCCTATCCAAGAAGGGGCGATTAAGGTCAATGGAGTTAAGGTAACCCCTAAAACCCTACCCTTGATCCGCAAACAGATGAGTATGTTGTTTCAATCAGGTGGACTAATACCCCAGTTATCAGCCCTGGATAATGTGCTATGTGGGCGTTTAGGAAGCCGTCCTGCCTGGCAAACTCTGTTTGGCTTTAGTAAAAGGGATCGCAGCCTGGCCTTAGACTTATTAGCGCGTCTAGAGTTAAAGGAACAATCTCAGCAAAAAACCAGCCGTCTTAGTGGAGGGGAAAGGCAAAGAGTAGCTATTGCTAGGATGTTGATGCAATCTCCCTCTATTCTTTTAGCAGATGAACCAACCACAGGACTAGATGTAACGGCCATCTCTCAAGTAATGGATATCTTATCTAAACTCAACCTAGAAGAAGGACTGACAATAGTTACAGTCTTGCACGATTTAGCCCTAGCTACAGAGTACAGTCACCGAGCTATTATTCTGCATCAAGGACAAGTCACTTATGACGGTTCTTGCCATAATCTGGCTGAGCAATTTATGAGGACTTAAGTAAATAGTGAAACATAAGTTCTGGAAAAACTATCGTTGGCTTGGCTATTTTTTAATTTCATTAGTTATCTTCTTGCTCTATGGTTGGGCATTGCAAGGCTTAAACCTAAATTTCCCCATACTTAGAGATAGTCTACCCCACATTACTGATTTCTTCTGGCGGCTCTTCCCTCCTGATTTAACTGTGGTAGATATAGCAATAGATGCACTGCTGGAAACTATTCAAATGTCTTTGTGGGGAACAACTATTGGAGCTATTCTCTCTCTGCCTTTGGCTATCCTCTCATCTCGTAATCTTGTACCTTTTTGGTTGAGATGGTTCGCTAATCTACTGCAAAATCTGATTAGATCTATTCCTTCCCTTGTCTTAGGTTTATTTTTTGTCGCTGCTACAGGTTTAGGCGCACCTGCTGGCACTTTAGCTCTGAGTATTTATACTGTAGGCTACTTAGCTAAACTTTACCAACAGGCTATAGAATCAGTCGAAGCGCAGTCTTTAGAGTCTTTGCGGGTGACGGGTGCTTCTTGGCTACAAATCGCCCAGTACGGTGTTTTACCGCAAGTGCTGCCCCTGGGTTTGGGTTATACATTGTGGATGTTTGAATACAACATTCGTGCTGCTTCGGTTTTGGGAGTCGTAGGAGCAGGTGGTATTGGTTTTAAACTAGTCAGTTATCTTCAGGGATTTGAATATACTAAGGCAACTACTATGATGCTAGTTTTAGTGATTGTTGTTTCTGTTATTGATGCCTTGAGTAGTCAACTTCGCCACCGTCTTGAAGCTTCTTAAGTTAAGAATAGAAAAAAGGCTATTGTTGAGAGGGATCAAATATACGATCCGAATTACTAATATCTGCTTCATAGATAGGAGCAAGAATACGAATTCCAGCTTCAGCGCAGCAATCCCGAATATTCTCGTTAAGTTGAGAGCTTATTTTATCTAATTCGTTGAGTTTTTTCCCCTTAAAATACGTCAAATCAATGTAAACACTCACAACATAAGTGACATGAAACTCATTTAGTTTTTCTTGCAAAATATACGGCAGAGGCGAGTTGGCTACTCCTTCTGTCCTCAAGGCCGCCTCAATTAATGCTTGATATGCTTCTCTCCAGGCGACTTCATAACCTAAAAAGATCGAAGTTTTCACTATTAGGGGTATTTTTAATTCTTTAGCGGCAAAATTTAAGTTCTCAATAGAATTGCTCAGAATAACCGAGTTAGGAATACTAATTACATCATTTTTAGTGGTCAGGATACGAGTTACAAAAAGAGTGGTTTCGATTACTTCTCCATATACTTCACGTACTTTAATGCAATCACCAACGCGAAAAGCACGGGTATAAATAAGAACAATTCCCGAAATAATATTAGCAATAACTGAAGAGGAACCTAGAGAAATCAAGAGTCCCAAAAAGACAGAAATTCCCTGAAAGGCAGGTGACTGGAATCCAGGCAACAAAGGAAAGACAACTACAGCCGTCAAGATCATCATCAAAAACGCTACTAATCGATAAGTTGGCCAAGCCCATTCTGCATAGAAACCAGGTAAAGATATTGTTTCATTTTCTAATTCTTTGAAGAAAGTCCTAGCTAGATTGTGCAAGAAACTAACAAAGAAAATCACCAATGTAATAGTTAATAAGCTAGGTAAATAATTGATAAATAATTGCCAGCCTGAGTTTAATACGCCTAATAGATCACCCCAAAAAATAGAGGCTAAATCTCTTGTCCAAGGAAACTGTTTAAAGACAAACAGAAAGTAAACTATCAACAGACTAAGAATTATTCCTCTTTGGATTATTCGAGTCAGTGAAGCAATCACGTTGTCAAGTTGGTTAGCCTTAATTATTTCAAAATTACCTAAACGAATTGCTTGAATGTAGCCTTCCCCCCAAACTACAAGTCTTCGTTGAATTCTAGCAAAAAATTTACTAACAATAATGATAGCAAAAATGAGAATTATCGTAGGAGGAATACTATAGATAACCCCCCTAATTAGATGTTCAGGGCTTCTTTCTTTTCGGTATTGGTTTATGGCTGAGCGAATTTGTTGTAAATATTCATTAGCTAATTCAGTTCGAGTTTTTCCGGCACTTTTAGCATCTTGTTCTGAGATAAAGATGACAAGATTACTTCCAGCAATAATTCCACTTAAAGGAATGCCTTCTTCATCCATTGAAGTCACTCTGAGAGAGTCGGAAGTTAAGTCATAGTTATCAGCAAAGTCAGCAATTATTTTACTTGCTCTTTGGCTACGCTCTTCAATAGATCTAGAACCTAGTCTATTTTGAATAACCAACAGGGTTTGACCATCAAAGACAACGGGTACGCCTATAGATGAGGTGGACTGTGGTGATGGGCTTGTTTGTGCTTTAACAAAAGGAATAGCCCCAATAAGTACTAAAGTGACGATCAACCAGGTGATTAAAGTCTGTATGCTTTTTTTCATCAAATTTTAAGTATAATTGAGAATAATTAGCTATTGTCGGATGAGGATAACTGATATAACGTCCTCATCACCTATTAATAAAAATGTCTATTGAAAAAGAAAAACTTTCTCATGCCAATCGTCGTCAATTATTAAAATTGCTTTTGGGCATGGGGTTAGGAGGTGGGGGTATATTATGGGCCTGGCCGCAGATACAGCGCTCACTTTTAAAGTCTCAACCAAACGTTTCTTCATCTGTTACTGACGAGTCTTCTAAAGCTACTAAAAAGATTGTAGCAACTCCCTTGACTTTTTTGCGAAATTTCGATTATGGAGTACTAAAACAGGAGAATGGACGTGTGATCAGAGAATTTAGAGTAGAAGCTAGAACCTCGACTATTAAATTAAATGATGCAGTTTCCTTGATCAGTTGGAACCTTAACGGACAAGTACCCGGACCAACCTTGCGGGTAACCCAAGGAGATTTAGTTCGAGTGATCTTCTATAACCGTGCGGGTCACTCTCACTCTCTACATTTTCACGGTATTCATCACGCTGATATGGATGGCGTTAAACCCATTCGTAATAACAATGTTTTTATCTATGAATTTGAGGCCAAACCCTTTGGCGTTCATCTTTATCATTGCCACGTACCCCCTGTTACTCGACACATTACTAAAGGGCTATACGGGATGTTCATTGTCGATCCGCCTCAACCCCGTCCGAAAGCTGATGAAATGGTTTTAATTATGGCGGGATACGATGTTAATGAGGATAAGAAAAATGAACTCTATGCTTTTAATGGGTTACCCAACTACTACATGAAGCACAGTATCCCCATCAAGCAGAATGAGTTAATTCGTCTTTACTTGCTCAATATAATTGAATATGATCCGGTCGCTACCTTCCACCTTCATGCTAACTTTTTCCAGGTTTATCCCACGGGTATGACGCTAACCCCGACACACACTACCGATGTCATCACTATGGGAACAGCTGAAAGACACATCTTGGAATTCACTTACTCTCAATTAGGAGAATATATGTTTCATCCCCATCAAGACCAAATAGCTGAAGCAGGTTGTATGGGTGTATTTAATGTTCTTAAAGCCTGAGATTAAGAATTTTTTGAATGATGCTATTAATTCTCAATAGACTCGTGATATAGTTAAGATTATTAAAATTAATCTTCAATAACTAGTCAAATAATCCTGGTCTAAGTCTAAGTTATGGCTTTTTTCGGTTCCATGCGTTTAATAACTCTCAGTGCTAGTCTTTTAGTTCTAGGTGCTTGTGGTGGTAACAGTGTATCTAATACTGCTCCATCTGCTTCTCCATCTCCGATGAGTTCGGCAATGTCTCATCACGGTGGTAAAGCCAAAATTAATATTAATAATGCTATCTTGTCAGAATTGGATAAGTTAGAGGCAAAATTGGGTGTTCCAGCCCTTTCTAACAGAATACAAGCGAGTCGTCCTTATGCAAATGTGGAAGAGTTAGTTACGAAAAAAGTCTTAACTCAAGCTCAGTTAGAGCAAGTTAAAGAGATGATCACCATAGAAGACATCGTTTTAGTAGGAGAGCCAAAAGATGTAGACTATATGACTAAAATGGGTTTGATGAAAGGTCATCTCATCGTAGCCAAAGAACTCTTAGTCCTAAAAAAACCCGAACAAGCTGAACCCCATATAGGTCATCCAGTTGAGGAAATCTATGCAGATGTAGAAGACCAATTGAGTGAACGTAAAATTGGAGAGTTTAAAAGCGGTTTAATCACTTTACAAGATTTAGTCAAAAGCAAAACGCCAGACCAAACTAAACTAGACACTCAGTTTAAAAGCTCAATAAAAGACGTTGATGGAGCCATCGCTGCACTTCCTGCTACTGTGCGTCAATCTCCAAAATTCATCCTACAAGTAATCAATGGACTTTTAGATACAGCTAATTCTGAATATGGTTCTGCAGTACTAAATAGAAAAATTTCAGCAGCAATTGAATATCAAGATTCAAGAGGTTTCGTGATTTATGCAGATCAGTTATATCAAGAAATTGCCCCCAAAATTGAAAAAACTAATCCAGCTGCCCATAAAACCCTGCAAACTACCTTAACAGAATTAAAAACAGTCTGGCCTTCAGTGCTTCCACCCGCCGTCCCGGTCAAAACTCCAGAAAAAGTGGCGGTATTAATCAAGTCCTTCGAGCAAGTTAGTAATCAAATTTCCCAGGAGAAATAATGGATTTTAGTGCTGCCTTACCGACGTTTATTATTACACTCCGCGAAGGGGTAGAAGCTGCGCTAGTAGTAGGTATTGTTATGGCCTACCTCAAAAAAGCTAAACAAACTCAATTAACTCCTTGGGTCTATGGAGGGATAGGGGTTGGTATTGCAGTCAGTGGAATGATTGGGATGTTCTTTAGTTGGTTAGTTCAAAGCTTGTCATCAGCTAATCAAAAATATGCTCCCGTAATTGAGCCATTATTAGAGGGCATTTTTAGCTTATTGGCAATTGCGATGCTCACTTGGATGCTACTCTGGATGACCAAACAAGCCAAGCAAATGCGTACACAAGTTGAAAACCAGTTAGGAAGTGCCATTAAAGGAACCAATAATAGAGGAGGCTGGGGCGTTTTTATGCTAATTTTCCTAGCGGTGCTTAGAGAAGGCTTTGAAACCGTTCTTTTTATCGCGGCCAAGTTTCAAGAGGGGGTAATACCTGCCTTGGGTGCTACGCTTGGAATAGCAACGGCTTGGGCCATTGGGGTTATGTTGTTTAGGTGGGGCATTAAGCTCAATATTCGTCTCTTTTTTCAAGTTATGGGGCTATTCCTACTGCTGCTAGTATCGGGTTTATTAGTGACAGCTTTAGGTAACTTCGATACAGCAATTCACGCCCTCTCTCAATTGGATCGTCAATCAGAGGGGTTATGTTTTTACTATGAACGCTTTGCTCAACCTGGAGATAAAGATTGTATTTTAGGTCCAATGATCTGGAATCTGAGTAAGATTTTACCTGATGACCAATTTCCAGGACTTATTCTGCGCGCTCTTTTAGGTTACACACAGAGACTTTATTTTATTCAAGCCCTCTTTTATGGCATCTTTTTAATTACTATCGGGGGACTTTATTACCAAAGTATATCTGGTAAAGTAATCCTACCCCTGAAGAAATGGCAGCAGTCAAGTCAGAAAAGATCTTAGAATAATTCTAACGTTAGAAAAATTAGTTAGCTAAAGTAATCTAAAAAAGATAACGCGCTATCGGAGCACAATTATGACTGTTGAGACTGAGACTATCTTAATCAAGTTAATAGACCTCTTGCAAAAATAAAAATTAAATCAATTTAAGTCCCAAAAACTCTATTTCTTTCCCCTATTGCCTATTGCCTATTCCCTATTGCCTGACGAATGCCTGAAGTCTAGTGATAGGTGCAGGTACAATAGACCTCTGGCAAAAATAAAAATTAAATCAATTTAAGTCCCAAAAACTCTATTTCTTTCCCCTATTCCCTATTCCCTATTCCCTGACGAATGCCTGAAGTCTAATCATCTTTAGAGTCTTTGACCTATTCCCCAAAGCTTAAGCAAAAAAACTATACATTCTCTTTAAATTCCTTCCAATACTCATCTAGTAAATTAGCAACCTTTCCAGAGAGTAGTAAACAACCTAAAATATTTGGTACTGAAGTTCCCAAGAGCATCATATCACTAAAGTCTACTACTGCCCCTAAATTGACTACAGAACCCAAAAAAATACAGAAGAGAAAAAGACCCTTAAAGAGAAAGATCGACCTCTCACCTAGCAAATAAGCCCAACAGCATTCACCATAATAACTCCAAGCAATCAGAGTGGAAAAGGCAAACAACATAATAACTAAGGTTAAAACAAAAGGAAACCAACTGACAACCGTAGCAAAAGCGGCTGTTGCTAAAGGGGAACCACCTGTTGAGACCACGTGAGAACTATCAGAATAACTACCTGTAACTAAGATAACCAAGGCTGTTAAATTACAGATAATCACAGTATCAATAAAAGGTTCTAAAATAGCCACTATCCCTTCACGCACTGGCTTATCAGTACGAGCTACTGAATGAGCAATAGCAGCAACCCCTAAACCCGCATTATTAGAAAAGACACTTCGTCTCAAGCCCTGCACTAATACGCCTGCTACACCACCTTGGATAGATTCCGGGTGAAAAGCCTGTGTGATAATAGCCAGAACAGCTTTAGGAATCTCTGTGAGGTAATTACCTAAAACCCAAAGACAGAGGACTATATAGAGGGTGACCATAAAAGGAACTAGACGACTGGTCACAATCCCAATACGACCGATCCCCCCAACGATCACAAGTCCGACTAAAAAAGCAAAACAGAGACCAAAAACCCAATCATATTGCCTCACTCCAGGTAATACAGTAGTCAAAGCAGCAAAAGCTTGATTAGATTGAAACATATTCCCACCCCCTAGAGAAGCACCTACACCCCCAAGAGAGAACAGTAAAGCGAGAACACGTCCTAATTTACCCAGTCCAAAAGAGGCTAAACCCTCAGTCAGATAATACATAGGTCCACCCTTGACGGTACCATCTGGTTTGACATCCCGATAGAGTAAGCCTAGAGTAGATTCTACTAACTTACTAGACATACCCAGAAGCGCGCCTACTGTCATCCAAAAAATAGCACCAGGACCCCCTACTTGAATAGCAATAGCCACCCCAGCAATATTACCTAACCCCACACTCCCAGAAAGAGCAGTAGCTAGGGCTTGAAAAGAAGACACCTCCCCCTGCATACTAGAATTATTGGCCTCTTGGTCTTTGCCAATAGCAATATCTAGAGCGTGTTTAAAACCCCAAATACTGACAAAACCTAAACGAAGGGTTAAAAAAACACCCCCAATAAGCAGCCAGAGAATAATTACCGGAATATCCCCAACCGAAAAAAAGAGCAGTTTCTCTAGGAAAGAAACTACAGCAGAAAAAAGACTATCCAGCTTTTCAAGAAAGAAATTTAAACTAATCAAGATAACTCTTTTTCGCTTGTTACCTCCACCACCGTATGTACATTACCACGTGGGGTAAAATCTGCCCTAACCTTAACCCAGAGAGGATCACAACTGTCCACGAAATCATCTAGGATCTGATTAGCTGATTCTTCATGCGAGATATAGCGATCCCGATAGGCATTGATGTAGAGTTTGATAGACTTTAACTCGACAACCTTTTGATCAGGAATATAAGAAATATAAATTGTAGCAAAATCAGGGTAACCTGAAAAAGGACATTTGCAGGTAAACTCAGGTAAGCTTATCTCAATTGTGTAGCGTCGTCCAATTCGCGGATTAGGGAAAGTAATCAATTGACCTTCCTTGATTTCCCGCTCTCCATATTTCATCTCTTGAGTAGGCATATGACCCAATCTAGTAACCAGAAACCACCAATATAGCCTAACATGATCAATCAAGCAACATCAAAATTCATCGGTTAAGATACGCTAGAATAACGTTAATATCTCTTAAAGACAAGCAAACAAAATAAACAAAGTAGGCATGGGAAGAGTTGTCGGCATCGACTTAGGAACTACAAATTCAGTCATCGCCGTCATGGAAGGTGGCAAACCAA
>CASBQB010000276.1 GCA_949127655.1 Chroococcales cyanobacterium PMM_0086
CTTGCTTTTCCGACTGTCCAGTCAATATACCCTTTCGATCTTAAGCGTTCAAGGCGACTTTGAATTGGAGCAGGCGATCTTAAATTCATCGCTCTCATCATTTGTCGAATTGATGGCGCGTGTTGAGTAGTTCGTATATACTCAATAAGCCAATCATACAACTCTTTTTGTGCTTGGGTTAACGGTTCCATAGATTTGATTTACTTTTACACTCGGGTTTGGTTGTGCGGAAGATGTTTTAATCATCCTGCTGCTCACCAGTGTATCAATGAACAAAGATACTCTGCAAGTATTTTTTCGATTAATATTTCTTATAGTATAAGTATAATTTATCGTTAAGAGAGTTTTTAATCAAGAAAAGCTGAGGAGTGCGATAATTTTACCTAGGAAACGCCTAATAAGGAATAAAAATAGATAAGTTAAGATAGTCTAGATTTCTCAAATAAATTCCTTTGCCCTATATGGAACAGCAGCTTAAACAGTATTGGGTAGCCGAAGCCTTAGAAAAGGACTTAGGAGATCCTCTTCAGGCTCAGAATGTAATGTCTTTTGAAAAAGTTCTCGAAATTGACGAAAAAGAAGAGTTTCCACATAGAGAGATTAAGTGGCTGTATGATTGGAAGCTACAACATTACTATATTCCTAGTCAATGCGGGGGTGAGTTTACCTCCTTTGAGGAATTTATTAGTTTTGTGCGAGTCCTATCCCGCAGAGATCAAACAATAGGCATCGCCTTTACTACCCTATTTTGGTCATTTTTGACTTGGATGGCTGGAACCACGGAACAGAAAAACTTTTTAGCTAACTTCATCAAAAATGAAAATGGAGCGATGTGTTTAGGTTACTCCGAAAGAGAACATGGCAGTGACTTAGTCGGAGGAGATTTAAAAGCGACTAGAGTAGAAGGGGGTTATCTTCTCAATGGCGAGAAATGGCCGATCAATCGAGCAACAATTTCAGAAATCTCTTATATCCTAGCTAAAACCGACTCGGCAGGTGGTCCAAAAAGTCTGACACTTTTTATGGTGGACAAGCGACAAATCAATGGGGAAAATTATTACAATCTGCCCAAGATTTTGACCCATGGTATTCGGGCTTCAGACATGAGTGGAATAGGCTTTAAAGATTGTTTTGTACCTGATGCGATGCGTTTAGGTAATGAAGGAGATGGCTTAGAATTAGCCCTCAAAGGCTTTCAAATTACCCGTATGCTTTGTGCTGCTTTTTCACAAGGTGCCGCAGACACAGCCCTTAGAACCGCTTTACGCTTTTCCCTCAAAAGGGTAGTCTATAATAAAGCTGTTTTTGAACTGCCACAGGCTCGCAAAACTCTAGTAGATGCTTTTTTAGATATTCTGATCTGTGACTGTGAAACAATTGGAGCAGCTAGAGGCTTTCATATTATCCCCGAACAATTTAGCGTTTGGGCTTCTGTAGTTAAATATTTTGTGACAGTGCGTCTAGAAAAGCTAGTCAATGATGTTTCTGTGGTCTTGGGTTCTCGCTTCTATTTTCGAGCAGAAGAAGATTGGGGCATTTTTCAAAAAGTCTTACGAGACAACTCAATTATCAGTATGTTTGATGGAAGTACTGTCGTCAATTTACACGCACTTATTTTACAATTACGTCAACTGAGTAAATATAGAGCGCGGAGAAAACCAGAAACCCTCAACAAGATTCAGTCTCATCTAGAACAGATCTTCTCACTGGAACGGGCAATTCCACCCTTTCCAACCGAGAAACTAGATCTCTTTGGTCGCGGTATGGATGACCCTATTCAAGGCTTAGAAATAGCTTTAAAACAGCTAGAAGAATTGAAAGAACAAGGACAGATCAAGCAGGAGATTATTGAAAAGGTAATTGAACTAACAGAATTAGTTTTAGAAGAAGTGAACGCTCATGATCAAATAATTACCGACTCTAAATTTGAATTTGGGCATGATCAGTCACCAGAACTCTTTGAAATCACGCAAAAGTATTGTACATTACATGCAGCAGCTTGCTGTATACAGATGTGGATATATAATCGTCATCTCTTAGGTGAGTTCTTTCTTCAAGGAGAATGGTTGGTTCTTTCTTTGCATCGTCTTTTAAGATCGATCAGACCTATGCCATACTTTATTTCTAGAGAGTATCTAGAAAATGTTGCTCAAGAGTTGCTAAAACTATATCAACAAGATAGACTATTTTCCGTTGTTCCTTTTCAGCTAGCTAAATCATCCACAGAACAAGAGGATAAAACTGATGCAAACGCAAAACTCCAATTTTCAACTTGAAGCTGCCCCCCTGGAGGTAATTCAGAATTGGCTGGTACAGCAACTGGCAAAACAGTTATCAGTTGAGCCAAAAACAATTAAAATAGCTGAACCTTTAACTCGCTACGGACTAGACTCTATTGATGCTGTAACCTTAGTGGGAGATTTAGAAGACTATTTAGACTTAGAATTACCCTCTACACTCTTCTGGGATCATCCTACTATTGAAAAGTCAGCCGAGTATCTAGTTGAAAACTATGACCTCAATATTTCTACTCTAGGTCAAGAAGCCCCTTCAATAGTAGAAAAAACACCTAACGAAGCAAAAAATAAGGGTTTTGGTAAATTCTGGGGTAAGTAAATTGATGCTCGGTTATTTGACTATTGACTCCTTTGGCTGGTAGTAACCTTGAACTATTCAGATTTTTCTTTTTGGTGGGTTCTTTTGCTCTTTGGCGTGCCGTTTTTTACGCTCCGCTACATAGCAAGAAATTTGAATTTATGGCCGCGTTTAGGGGACGGACTAGGGATGTTAGTAATGTCCCTAATGCTTTTTAGTAATGCTAGTCGCGCTAGTTTTATCATTTTTGTCGTGGATGTAGTTTTTAACTATCTGATCATTAAGTTAATGATCAGTTCCACAGAAAAAGAGAAAGCTAAACTAATCGCGGGTATTGGTATTACTTTGAATGTAGCCCTTTTAGCTTATTTTAAATATCTCACTTTCTTTGTGGAAAAAGTAGTGGGATTGTTCTTCCATGTAGGGAGTAATTGGGAACCAACTTTTCCTATACCTGTCTTTCATAGTATACCACCTGGAGTATCTTTCTATACATTTGAGATGATCGCCTTTATTGTTGATAGTCTCAATGCTAAAAAGAAAAAGCCTGTCAGTTTCCTAGACTATGCCAACTTCATGTCTTTCTTTCCCAAAATTGTGGCAGGACCTATTGAACGTCGTAGTCAATTACTGCCTCAATTAGAATCATTTAGCTTTAAATTTACTCTAGAAAATTGGGATAAGTCCTTCCGTTGGTTATCATTGGGAGTCTTCATGAAGTTTGTTTTAGCTGATAATATAACGCCTTATATTAAGATAGAAGAAACTGGCAATGCTTACTCTATTTGGTTCTATGCCTTACTCTTTACCTGGCGGATTTATTTTGACTTTGCTGGTTACAGTTTTATTGCCCTAGCTTTAGGTCAGTTTCTAGGGGTTAAATTGAGTATTAATTTTTTGGCTCCCTACACATCTCAGAGTATCAATGAATTTTGGCAACGTTGGCATATTACTTTGAGTACTTGGTTTAGAGATTATCTCTTTATACCTCTGATGGGATATCGCAAAAAGTTAGCCCCCTTTTATCTTTGGCTGACCTTCACTCTATCAGGCTTTTGGCATGGTGCAGCTTGGAACTATATCATCTGGGGGGCTTATCATGGCACATTGCTGTTAATATTACGCTACTTGGGACGACCTTTCTATGGTTTTTTGGGTAGGTATATAGCGAAACCCCAAATATTATCTTGGGCCTTGACATTTGGCGCGGTAACATTTGGTTGTCTGTTTTTTATGGAAACAAATATTCACAGACTTGGGGAAAAGTTAGTCAATTTAGTAACACCGAGTGCTTATTCCTGGGACAAGTTACAAGCTCTCTTTACCCAATATAGCCTACATGAAGGAACAGCCCTGCTGGTCGTGGTGAGCCTAGCTATAATAGTATTATTTTTAGAACACATGGCTGTCTGGCAACAAAGATTTGAATACGATCTTCTCTTATCAAAGTGGCTATCACCTATTCTGTTAGGCTTAACCATTCTTTTAGCTGCCAATACCCCCTCTAAATTTATCTACTTTGATTTCTGATGAAGCAACTTTTTAAAATCGCTCCCTGGTTTATAGCAGCAGGTACTGCTTGGGGGTTGGGATTTATCTACAATGTCTATGCAGGTGGTGAATTGAGTTGGCTTCGGAGTATGTATGAGCAAAAGATGGCTATAGCCTCTCAAAATCGAACAGCCAAAAGACTAATAGTTATAGGCGGTTCAGGTGCCCATTATACTATTGATTCTAAGGCTATTTCCCAAGGCTTGGGGATGCCAGTCATCAACTTAGGACTTGATGGACCAGTCGGGTTAAATGTCATTCTACCTACGGTAATTAATCAAGTGCAGCCAGGCGATATAGTTCTATTAATTCCTGAATATTTACTCCTGTTAAGTCCAGATGGTTTGGGTGACCGTTCGGTTGCTTTTGGAATAGCAACAGGAAAACCAGGTTTAGGGAATATCCCTCTTAAACAAATGGCAGCAGATACCTGGTTATTAGGTGTACCCACTTTGCGCGCCCTCACAAAATCTGCTTTTGATTTAATAGAAAAGGGTAAGCTAGCTGGCTATTATTCAGACCCATTAAATGCAGAAGGTGATCCGACTACTGTTAAGCAAAGAACAGGTAAATGGTGGAAATTAACCATTGATCAACCTATCTCAGCCAATGCAGTTAAAGAAATTACCAAGTTTCGAGAGGAAGTAAAAGCTAAAGGAGGTACTTTGATTCTTTCCTTACCCTGGATATATGGCAGCACAGATCAAAAAACCCTGGCCAATGTCCAAAAAACAGCCCAAGAAATGACCCAAATAGCCCCAACTATCTACGAAGCAGACAGCTACAATATTAAAGCCGACTCTAAGCTGTTCGCTGATACTCACTACCATCTCTTACCAGAATCTCGTAGAATACGTGCCCAAGAGATTGTAGAACAACTTAAGCCTTTACTTAAAGAAAAATAACAAAAAGTAAAAGAGAGTTTGAATGCAAAGCCAGAGCTTGCTAGACTAAAACTTAGACTCAAGATAAACCTGTATAAACAAGTTATGGTTAACACCGTTGAAAAAGCCCAATTTGAGGAACTTCGCCCAGGGGTAAAAATCCCAGCGAAACAAACTATCCTCACTCCTCGCTTCTATACCACTGACTTTGAAGCGATGGCGAAAATGGATATTTCTGCTAACGAAGACGAGTTAAAAGCTATCCTAGAAGAGTTCCGCGCAGACTATAACCGTCATCACTTCGTGCGCGATGAGCAATTTAATCAAACCTGGGATAATCTGGATGAAGACACCCGTCGCTTGTTTATTGAATTTCTAGAACGCTCCTGTACAGCTGAGTTTTCTGGCTTTCTCCTCTATAAAGAACTAGGAAGACGTTTAAAAAATAAAAGCCCTCTTCTAGCTGAATGCTTTAATCTGATGTCTAGAGATGAAGCACGTCACGCGGGCTTTTTAAATAAGGCCATGTCAGATTTTGATATGTGTTTAGATTTAGGGTTTCTGACTAAAAATAACAAATATACCCACTTTGCCCCTAAATTCATCTTCTATGCAACCTATCTATCAGAGAAAATAGGTTACTGGCGCTACATCACCATCTATCGTCATTTAGAACAACATCCAGAAAATCGCATCTATCCTATTTTCAATTTCTTTGAGAACTGGTGCCAAGATGAAAACCGTCACGGGGACTTCTTTGATGCCATTATGAAGGCTACACCTGATATCTTAAACGATTGGAAAGCTAGACTCTGGTGTCGTTTCTTCCTCTTGTCTGTCTTTGCGACTATGTATCTCAATGATGTTCAAAGGGCTGATTTTTATGCAGCGCTTGGTTTAAATGCTCGGGAATATGACAAGCACGTCATTACTGAGACTAATAAAACAGCAGGACGCGTCTTCCCAGTTATTCTAGATGTAGAAACTCCTGAGTTTTATAATCGCCTAGAAGTCTGTATCAGTAATAACGAACAACTAGGTCAAATTGCTCAATCTAATCAAGCTGCACCGCTCAAATTACTGCGTAAGCTTCCTTTCTATCTCTCCAATGTTTGGAATTTAGCCAAGTTGTATTTTATTAATCCGATTCGGGTTGATAATTTAGCAGGTACAGTTAAGTAAATTGGTAATTCCCCCTCTACTATAACCAGAGGGGGATAAAAGCTTTAAAAGTTAGGAAACTATGCTCACACTAGGGGTAAATATAGACCATGTTGCAACTATACGACAAGCCAGACGCACTGTAGAACCCGATCCAGTATCAGCAGCAGTCTTAGCTGAATTAGCTGGCGCTGATGGGATTACTGTTCATCTTAGAGAGGATCGTCGGCATATTCAAGATAGAGATGTGAAACTCTTACGACAAATAGTACTTACACACTTAAATCTAGAAATGGCTCCCACTGAGGAGATGATTCAGCTAGCCCTAGAGATTCAACCTGATTACGTTACATTAGTACCAGAAAAACGGGAAGAAGTAACCACAGAAGGGGGACTAGATATAATTAGCAATTTTCATCGTCTCTGTGGGGTCGTAGATCGACTACAATCAGCAGGCATACCTGTGAGTTGGTTTATTGATGCTGATGTTGCTCAAATCGAAGCTGCAGCCAAAACAGAGGCTATCTTTATTGAACTACATACCGGAAAATATGCCGAAGCGAAGCAGGAAAAAAGCCAAAAAGAAGAATTAGCCATCTTAGATCGAGGCTGTGAACAGGCCAGATCTTTAGGACTAAGGGTTAATGCAGGACATGGCTTAACTTATTGGAATGTTTATCCTGTGGCCTCGATTAGCGGTATGGAAGAGCTAAATATCGGTCATACTATTATTAGTCGGGCTGTTTTAGTGGGCATAGAAAGAGCAGTCCGTGAAATGAAAATAGCCATGCGTGGCGAATAAATTGATCCCTAACCAGAAGTAAAGATGACAACCTATTATTATCTATTAGCCAGTCAGCAGTTTTTATTAGAAGAAGAACCTCTAGATGAGATCTTGCGTGAAAGAGTCCGTTATTATCAAGAACACAAGAAAGACGTTGACTTTTGGTTAGTTAAACAGCCTGCTTTTTTAGAAACACCTGCTCTCAAAGCAATCAAAGCCAAAGTTCCAGCTAAGGTAGCTGCCATTATTTCTACTAATCCACAGTTTATCACTTGGCTCAAGCTGCGTTTAGAATATGTCCTGACAGGTGAGTTTAAAACCCCTTTAGAAGGTCTTAGTGATCCTTTAGCGTCTTTAGAAGCAGTAGTTTAGTTAATGCGCTGAAATGATCAATATTACTCTTAAACCTGAACACGAAATATTTATCCAGTCTCAAATTAATACTGGTAAATATAATAATCCTGATGAAGTTGTAGATCTAGCGTTAAAACTATTAGAAAAGTTTAATAATGAATATCAGGAATCGATACCAGAAAATCGTCAAAAAGTAGAATTAGCAATTCCTGAATTAGATAATGGAGAAGGTTTTGATGAGAAAAATGTCATTAATGACATTTTAGAGAGATTAAAAAAAGTTAGCAAAGAGCACTCAACGAAAATCAAAGCAATTATTCATCGAGCCGAAGAAGGTGGTTATTGGGCTGAAGTACCTGTTTTTCCTGGTTGTATTACAGAGGGAGATTCTTTAGAAGAAGTTACTAGTAATTTACAAGATGCTATCCAAGGATGGTTAGATGTCGCTCAATTAGAAAATCACTTAATAGAACCTGATACAGAAATTATTGAAATAGCATTCCCTGAAATCGATTTCAGGGAAGAAGTTTGGTAAGGTGATTGAGGAAAAAGGCTGGATTCTAAAAAAAATTACAGGCAGTCATCATATTTATCAAAAGTCAGAAGTAGATAAAATTATTTCAATCCCAGTTCATGCTAATAAATCTCTGAAAATTGGCACATTAAAAGCTCTAATGAAAATTGCAGAACTAACCGAAGAAGATCTTTAACTGACTTAGAAGGGCGACGCAACATTCGCAGGGACAGTTCAACAGGAAAGATAGTGCTTAAATACTAACCTAGCGACTTACGAATCATCAGCACTGCCACAAGGATACCAAGGGCAGCAAAACCAGCCGCAACCAATAGTGCTGCTTGAAAGCCGCCTGTTGTAGCAATGGGTAAATTATTGTTACTAATGAGAATGGACTGAGTACGTGCGGTTGCCACAGCCACTAAAATTGCCAATCCGATTGCTGCTCCAATTTGTTGCGAAGTATTAAGTAATCCAGAAGCTAGCCCTTGATCATGATCACGCACTCCCGAAGTTGCGGTAATTGTCACCGTCACGATACCTATAACAATTCCCAATCCCGCAATCACAGTTCCTGGCAAGAGATCCCGAACAAAACTGCCCTGGACTGAGATACCCGTTAAGAGTAGTAATCCCACCATTGACCCCACCATGCCAAGCACAAGCGTCAGCTTAACACCCAGACGGCTCACTAATTGAGATGCCAAAGGAGCCGCGATCATCGCTGCGAGTGCATGGGGCAAAAATGCTAATCCTGTTTGGAGTGCTGAGTAACCCAAGACCTGCTGCATATACAGTGTCAGGATGAAGACCATTGAACCAACCGCAGCACTGAGCAAAGCACCGACTAAATTTGCCCCCATAAGTGTGCGTTGACGAAAAATACTCAGAGGTACTAACGGTGCAGGTGAATGGGATTCAATGAAAATAAAGAGAGCTAGAAGAGCGAGCGCGCCCAAAAAAGGAAATACGGTACCAGCAGAAAACCAACCAACTTCAGGAGCCTGTACCAGCGCATAAACTAGCAAGACTAATCCAAGTGTGACCGAAGCAGCACCTAGTAGATCTATTTGTTGCTTTGTGTTTTGCTCCCGACTTTCACTGAGCACTTGCAGCGAGAACCAAAATGCAGCAATCCCGATGGGCACGTTGACAAACATGACAGAGCACCAATTGAGCCAATCGGTGAGAATGCCTCCGAGTAATACCCCTGCAGCAAAACCACTGGCTGCCACTGTTCCCCAAATACTCAGAGCCTTATTGCGCTCGGAACCTTCCTTAAACGTTGTAGTTAGAATGGAGAGGGCTGCAGGAGACACGCAGGCTGCACCTAATCCTTGAAATGCCCTTGCAGCAACTAAGACCCACTGAAAGCGTGCTAATCCGCCCACCAGCGAAGCTAGAACAAATAAACCCAGTCCAGCCATGAAGACACGCCGACGACCGAAGAGGTCAGCCGCGCGTCCCCCCAACAATAAAAAGCCCCCAAAGCTGAGAGCATAAGCACTGACGATCCACTGGAGATTTTGCTGCGAAAAGCCTAAATCTTTCTGAATTGCGGGCAATGCCACATTGACAATTGAGAAATCTAGAACCACCATAAACTCTCCAGTACAAAGAAGAGCTAGGGCAAACCAGCGAAGGGAATTGGTCTTACTCGCATCGGGCATTGTCATTAAATTTCATACTCCTTCCGAACAAGAGAACTGGTTGATTTATTTCGATGATAGGATAGTAACAATGGGCTTTTATTGTGTTCTGCTGAATTTACAGTTTGTTCAATTCTCTTGAGTCTTGTTTCTAGGCGTTTTGCACTATCAACCCAAAAAAGAATAGTTTTCTTGGCTGAATTGCTGAATGCCTTAAAATTCTGATTGGCTGTTTCATTGGCTTCTAAAGCTTCTTGTAGGTCCAATGGAACCTCCAGTGCTTCAATCTTATCTAGGGCAGTCCACGACCCATCTTCTTTGGCTAACTTAATCTTTTGAAGACCTGCCTCATTGATTAAACCTTCAACAACTAATTCCTCAATATACTGTTTATTTAATTTTGACCAGACGCTTTTAGGCTTTCGGGGCGTAAAGATCTGTTGATAACGTTCGCTGTCTAATGCTTTGACTTTACTATCAATCCAACCAAAGCATAAAGCTTCTTTGACTGCCTCATTATATTTAATACTCGGCTTTCCACTTTTTACTTTATAGTAAACTAACCATATACCAGATGAAGTTTGATGATTTTCTTCTAGCCATTCTCTCCACTGCTGACGATTATTTGCATAAATAGTTAGAAGCTTATTGTTCATAATTACTATTAAATTTAAATCTATCCAATAAAGCACTAATGCTTACTGAAAGCTAGTTTAGGCTTTAAAATATGTTTAACTCTTCTGAACTATTAAAACTGATTCTGCTGTTAAATTAAGTTCAGGGAAAAGATGAGAGATAATTCTCTCATCTGCAGTAAAAACAGTTTCCTGATAGCTTCCTGAAACTAGAAGTCTGACTGTAATTTTATTCTCTAGTGGATCAACAATCCAATATTCAGCAATACCTTTGTTAGCATATTCCAAAGACTTGTCTATATAGTCCTGTTTAATTGAACTAGGACTGACTATTTCTATAGCCAGTTTATAGGTATGACCATTTTTAAGCTACTTTCAGGGTTTTCAGTGCTTCTTGAACATGGGCTTTAAAATCTAACATAGAATCAAAGATATTTCTGACTATACCTTCTTTATCAATAATGTAAGTAACCCTACCAGGCAAAATAAAGAGCGTTGTAGGTACCCCGTAGAGTTGTCTAACTTTATTTCCAGTATCACTTAGAAGAATAAAAGGAAGTCTATGTTTTGCCGCAAATTGACGATGTGAGTCTGTTGAGTCACCACTAATACCTATTACTTCTGCACCTATATCCTTAAACACTTCATAGCTATCTCTAAAAGCACAAGACTCAGCCGTGCAGCCTGGTGTATCATCTTTAGGATAGAAATAAACTACAACAGACTGCTTACCTAGAAAATCACTCAGACTGACTGAGTTACCATTTTGGGCGGTTAGGGTAAAATCTGGTGCTTTATCGCCTACTTTAACTGGTTGATTGTTAGCCATGTTTTTATACTAAGTTTTAGTAACAATCATAGCAGATTCAACTTAAGCAGCTATAACTAAAACAGCATTCTGACCCCCAAAACCAAAACTTAAACAGAGGATTTTTTCTAACTTAGCAGAGACTGTCTCTCTAATTAAATTTAAAGCAAAAGCTGGACTCTCTAACCCCACACAACCAGGTATAACTTGATCCCTTATAGAAAGCAGAGAAAGTGCTACAGAAATGGCACCAGAAGCCCCCAAAGTATGCCCTATAGCCCCTTTGATTGAAGTAACAGGAACATTAGACTTAAAAATAGATTGAATGATTGCCGCCTCTCTTTGATCATTGAGCAGAGTTCCGGTACCATGTGTATAAATCAGATCTATCTCTTCTAAAGAAAGCTCACTACGCCTTAAACAGTCACTGATAGCTTTAATTACTTCTTTTCCCGTTGGTTCCGGTGTTGTTATATGGTGCGCATCACAGGTCAGTCCAAAACCTCTAATTTCAGCATAGGGGGTAACCCCTCTTTGTTCGGCAGACTCTAAAGATTCTAAAACTAGTACTGCAGAACCCTCTGCTAAAACTAGACCTTCTCGACGGTGATCAAAAGGATAACACCCCCTAGAAGCTAGAGCGCCCATCTGTTGAAAACCAGTTATAGTAAGAGCAGTAATTGGAGTTTCAATGCCTCCAGCAATCACCTGTTCACATAGACCCTGATTAATCAATTGATAAGCCTGTGCAATTGCCCAAATTCCTGTAGAACAAGCATTCATCGGGGCAATGACTGGCCCAAAAGTCCCGATCTCTCTTGCTGCTAAAGTTGCTGCTTGATGGGGAAACATCTGCTCCCAATTGTGGCTAATCTTACTTTTGAGTAAGACTTCCCATTCTCCCTGACAACCCCTACTAGATCCAATAACCACCCCACATTCTTTTAAAGGGGTAACTAAGTAAGCATTTGCTAGCGCTTCTCTAATTACAGGCGCAACCAGAGCAGATAAACTAAGTGGTAAATTCTCAATCATTCCCAACGGGTAAGGAGACAACTCCCGAAAAGGTTGCCTCAATTTAATCCCAGTCTTTCCCTCATTAAGAGACTGCCAAGTCTCCTCTAAGTTTCCTAGACAAGAACGTAACCCTACCCCAGTGACTACAATACTTTTGTTAAAATCCCATGACATGGGCTACTGCATCGAGAGAAGGGGCAATACCTTTTTTAAATTCATTTGCACTAAAAGCAATCGCTGAATCAGGGTCTTTCAAGCCATTTCCTGTCAAGACACAGACCACAGTCGCCTCATTAGCCACTTTATCTGAATATTTGAGCAATCCAGCCACAGAAGCTGCACTAGCAGGTTCACAGAATATACCCTCTTTGTTAGCTAGAATACGATAGGCTGCCAGGATCTCTTGATCAGTAACAGCATTAAACTCTCCACCACTGGCATCTTTAACAGCAGTCGCTTTTTCCCAATTAGCGGGGTTACCTATCCGAATGGCAGTGGCTAAGGTTTCTGGATCAAGAACAGGCTTACCTACAACTAGAGGTGCAGAACCAGCTGCTTGAAAGCCCATCATTTTCGGTAACCTTTTGCATCTACCTTCTTGATGATACTCACAGAAGCCCATCCAATAGGCGCTGATATTGCCGCCGTTGCCTACAGGTATAAAAAGATAATCGGGGGCATCGCCCATAAGATCGACAATTTCAAAAGCTGCTGTTTTCTGTCCTTCTAAACGATAGGGATTGACAGAATTAACTACAGTAATAGGATAACGCTCGCCCAATTCACGGACAATTGTTAAAGCTTGATCAAAATTCCCATCAATGCCAATTACTTCACCTCCATAGAGGAGAGCCTGTGCTAGTTTCCCTAACGCTACCTTTGACTGTGGAATAATTACAAAAGCTTTGATCCCTGCCCTTGTTGCATAGGCTGCTGCTGCTGCTGAGGTATTGCCTGTACTAGCACAAATGACCGCACTTGCTCCCTCTTCTTTGGCTTTAGAGATAGCCATAGTCATGCCACGATCTTTAAAACTGCCAGTTGGATTTAGTCCATCATATTTAATCATAACTTTTACCCCACGCCCAATTAAGCTACTGAGATGAGGCATAGGTATTAATGGTGTGTTACCTTCACTAAGTGTAACAATTGGTGTTCTTGAGGTTACAGGTAGATAGGAAGTATAAGCCTCTATGATTCCCTGAGAACATAATACCGAAGTTTTCCAATTCAACTCTAACCCTGATGGACTTGCAGGTATGGATAGGTTAGGCGCTTGAGGCTTCATAGAGGGCTGGATATTGAAATATGTTTAACTTCCTTATTCTACTGCAAGGAGTGCCTAAGCTGACCACTTGATTGGCAAGGTTCTTAACCAAGCTCCTCTAGTTCTTGCTATGCTTCTTAGAGTAACCCTTTTATGATATAGTATGTGTTTAATGAATCTTCACTCTATTAAAATAAAAATTAAGAATTATAAAGTAAGTTTTTAAAGTAAGTTTTCTTAAAAAAAGGGAATTTTAAGTATAATGAGTATAATAAGTATGTTTTTGTCTTTAAATGCTGACAAGATGCTCACATCAGGGATGTAAATTAAATAATTAACAGCTTATTAAAAAATCGTAAACACAGACAATGACTAGCAATAACTCCATTTATAACAAATCATTTGCCATTCGTGAATTTACGACAACCAAACAAGTTAACTTTTTTGAGAGTCTTAAA
>CASBQB010000277.1 GCA_949127655.1 Chroococcales cyanobacterium PMM_0086
TAAGATAAATAATCCTCAAATTGCCTACCAAATTAAAACGGTCTTGGGTATTAAATTATCTCCGAAGGATACCCCCATAGGTTTTTATCAGAGACTTCTAAAGCAATTGTTGGGGATGAAACTAAGGTTTGACCGATGGGATAAGGTAAATGGAAAACGAACAAGAGTTTACAAAGGATGTGACATCAACGCTGATGAACGTATGTCTGTTCTTAATCGTTGGTTAGACAGGGATATGGCAGTTATGGAGAATAAGGAAGCTGCATAAAACATTCTGCACACCCCCCGTATATATAAGATTGAAAACAATATTAGATGGGTGAGCAGTTAAAGATAGTTGGTTCAGCCAAAGAATTTGTTGTTGATATCAGACAGCTTAAAGTACTTGGTGCTTAGTAGGTTGTGGATAGTTAACTAAAGTAAAATTAACCTGTATTAAGGCGTTTATTAAGAATCCTAAAAAATATGAAAATATCTCAATTTAATTTGTTATCCCAACGTCTTTTACTCGTCCTGGTGCTCGTTACTAGTCTCAGCTTAATTCCCATTAATTCAGCTATGGCACAAGAACTAACATTAAAGACACTTACAGTTACAGGACAGGGAGTTTCCAAGATTCCTACTACTATAACTGAAGTACAGCTTGGAGTAGAAATTCAAGACAAAACTGCAGCTAGGGTACAACAAGAAGTAGCTAAACGTACTTCAGCCGTTGTAGATTTCCTTCGTTCCCGTAAAGTAGAACAGTTACAAACTACTGGTATTAGTTTACAACCAAACTACCAATACAACAATAATGAAAGGCTTTTGGTGGGCTATATTGGGACAAATACAGTGAGTTTTCGTTTGCTTACAGAGAAAGTAGGAGCGGTCTTGGACGGGGCAGTAAAATCTGGAGCTACTGGCATCAATGGACTAAGCTTTATTGCGAGTGTCGAGGCGGTAACGGCTGCTCAAAAAGAAGCTCTCCGTATGGCAGTAGTAGACGCACAGCAACAGTCGAATGCTGTTTTCTCGTCTTTGAATTTTGCTCCTAAACAAATTGTAAGTATTCAAATTAATGGGGCTAGTGTTCCTACACCTAGACCTTTTGCTGCTGCACAACTCTCAAGAAAAGCAGCAGATGCCACAACACCAGTAATTGGGGGTGAGGAAAACGTTCAAGCATCTGTCACTCTTCAAATTAGTTACTAAGATTTCTTGCTTAGAAGAACCAGGTACTTAGATGAACTACGGAAGACTATGTAGACAAAAGCGCACTAACCGCCGCTATAACTCTAAATCTTTTCCTTTATCTTTGGTGTGAGATTTTACTCTGTTTAAAGCCTTATCAAATAGCAATAGGTCATCGAATGTTACCAATGACTTCTCAATGAACCTATTTTCCCCGACTTTACGTACTCTAAGTAGTTCTTCTCCACTCTGAGTATCTTTGATGGAAAATAGAGAACCTTTCTGTGATAAAACAATAGTTCTCTTAAATCCCCCAAATTTAACCTCACCTGTTTCTTTGGCTCTACTGACATAATTAGCTTCTTTCATCTTCTTGAAAAACTCATTAGCCTTGAGATAAACTCGTTGGGCAAGGTCGGATTGTATTTGGGGGGCAAGGTCAGATTCTATTGGTTGGGTAAGGTTAGACGATACTTGAGGGGCAGGAGTAGATTCTACTGGTTGAGTAAGGTTAACCTGTTCTTTGTTCTGAAGTGCCTCAGCTTCCATGCTCACGCTTTCAAGAAAAGCAATTCTGGTAGCTTTTTCGTGTTCTCTCTTCCGTTTTTCTTCTAGTTCTTTTTGAACGAGTTCTAATTCGGCAATTCTTTTAGCTTCAATTGCCGCAGCCTCTTGTGCCTTTCTAAGTTTCTCCTGTTCTGCTCTCTTCTGTTCCTCTTTTGGTTTCTCTTCAATTTCTCTCTGAAGTTTTGCCAGAGCAGATTTTGCCTGTTCTTCTTTGGCTATTCGTTCAGCTTCTTCAAGTCTTCTCAATTCTTTGGCTGCTTCTTCTCTTCTTACTGCCTTAGCAGCTTCCTGTCGTTCTTTATTTCCTTTCTCAATTTCTCTATTAATATCACCTCTGTATGTAGGTATTCCTTTTCTCTCAAGGGCTGTAGCCGAACTTCCAAGATGAATAGTTCCAATTCTTCCTTCCAGTTTCTCTGCATATTCGAGATCACCACGCACTAAAGCTAGTTCCCGTTGGTCTTCTAAAGTTCTATATCCTTCTCTCCATCTGAACGCCTCAACCTCATAACCAGATTCTATCAACTGTTCTGCTGAAAGTTCAGCCCATCTATCTCTTATATGAAGTAAAAACTTTTTCTGCTTAACACTTCTATCTTTATGACTGGCAAAACCATCTGAGTCTATAGGACGGTCATGGAATAATATATGGGCATGATAATTTCGTTCATCTCCTTCATTACTTGCCGCGTGGATAGCAGAGGTTGATATCAAATTTTTTCTCGTAAACTCTTCAGTCACAAAATCTTTCAGAATTAATTCTCTCTGCTCTGAATTCAACTGATGAGGAAATGCCACAATATATTCTCTCGCCACTACCGAGTTAGACCTAACTTCTATGAATTCAACCGCGTTCCAAGTTTTCTCAATATCATGCGCCCATTCTGGAGAATTATCTGGTGGTGCATGAAAAATAAAATCTATTCCTTGTTTTCGAGTATAGTCTTGAGTCTTCTCATTGCTTTCATCTTCTAATTTCATTCCAGTCCGATAAGCGGCGGCGGCCACCGCATTTTGTCCTCGGCTTCTCGTTATTGTTTTGGACAGGCAATAGTACGCTATGGCAGGCATTTTTCCTCTAATTGTACTCTCTTTTACCCAATAGTCTTTACAGCCTGTCTTTAGATAATACTAATACTTAAAATACACTTTTGGGTAAGTGCGCTATTCTTTTCTTACCCCAATTATAGGGTAAAGGAAATTCCAATGCTCGAATGCGTTAATAGAAGAAAATGCTCTAAAACAGTACAAATAAAGACCTTTTTAAGTGCATTTGAGTGCATTTGAGTGCATTTAAGTGCATTTAAGTGCCACTTTCTCACTCTCTCATCCTTATCAAGCCTCAAATGCACTCAAATTGGGTGCATTTGAGTGCATTTGAGTGCATTTAAGTGCCACTTTAACTAGAACTAGTTTACTGATAGATATATACTGTTTTAGAAAGAGAAGTTTTTAAAACTTTACAAAAGGTTAAATAGAAAAGATGCTCCCGAAAAATAGACCAGAAGAAAAGTTTTTTTGAGAGAAGAAAAGAAAGTTGTCATGGTACAAGTAGGTACAGTGGTAGGAGAGTGAGAGGAGAGAGAAAAAATATTGGTGTGTAAAAAAGTCTAGTAGAGTACGAATAAGTACAGTGGTAGGAGGAAAGGATAGGGAAGAAAAAGTTTTGGTGTTAGATGTGGTGTTGAGGTGAGAGTGAGTGAACTAGGGGTGTAAGTGCTCAGAGAGCGTGAGTGTGAAATAGCAGAGCGTCTACGATGGCAGATTTTAGGTGAGGGTGAACGAGGGGAAGAAAAAAAATAGACAACCTTTGAGAGGCTGTCTGGTAAATATTAAAGAGCGAATATTTCATCATTGCGAGTGATAAAGGCAATCAGACCAACAATTGCATCGAAGACTGTTTGGTTGTTGAACATCACGATGGTATTACCATCATTAGGTAGTTTGATGTTTGGTATTTGTGGTTCTCCTACAGGAAGGTCAAGTAGGGCAGTTAAAGCTTTGAGGAGTTTCTCGCGTTTCTCGGAAGCACAGGGGAAGATAGTACCTTGCCAACCATTTCTTTGTAGAGCAGTCCAGATGGGATGCCATGCGAATTCTGATATGTGGAAGTCATCGCTTCCAACAACTTGAACGTTGAACTCTTGGTAGGTGGCGTAACGAGCAGGGTGTCCGTATGGATAAGTAGACATTGCAGCGTACTTAGACTGCTCGTGATTATATAAAGCTTTATTTACCAGAGTAATACTCATATCATATGTCCTCAAATCCTATTTCACCCAAGACCACGGTTACGTGGATTAAGTCTTATTTGTGAAAAGTTGGGGAGTGGGTTTTGGTGACCGAGGAAAAAAAACCCTAGAGAAATTTTTCTAAGGCTGGTAAGATTAAGGGGTATGAGGTTAGGAGATTAGGTCTCCAACTACAAACTGTGCGCTATGATTTCGTCAAATAGTTCTTTAATTTATGAGTAGATAATTATTTAAGCGTTTGTACGTTAGGATAAGCGAGTATTTTTTGGTCTACTGTTAGTAAAGGACATTGATAAATAAGAGCAGTAGCTACGATAATTTGGTCAGATGGGTCGCCTTAGAAAACCTAAAAGTTGAGTTGATTGGACGATAATAGGAATCGTGAGTGGGAGAATTTGAACGCCTGGATAATCTACAGCATAGTTCAACCATTCTTCAACAGGATAAGATAAAACTAATCTCTTTTTTTCTACTAACTTAGCAACTTCCCAAATAGAGATGATGCTTAAACCTAATCCAGTGGCTTGATGAGTAGCGATAATTTCCTTATGTTGTGTGGTTAATCGAGGACTTTCATCAACTAACCAAATCCAAATGTGGGTATCAAGAATAATCATTTGAGGACTTCCCAATCCTCTAAAGGAACAGCCGAACCGAAAGGATCATCATAAAAGAGAATACTTCCTTTTAAAGGATGGGCATTTTCTTTAAGGTCTAGTGGTTGAGACACTTTGGCATTCGATAGACTCAGGACAATTACGAATACTGATTCTCCTGCCTGAAATGGTAAACCTTGTAGAGTTAAAGTACCGTCTTCTGTTAGAACTGTTTCTACTTTATGTGCATTCATTGTATTTACTTTCTCCATTTATAGCTAGCTTTATTCTTATTATCTTTGAGTTTCCTGGTGGTAGAACTAGCCAGATGTGGATATAGTAATCTAGCTAGTTCTGTAAGTTATGGGTATTAGACGAATAGTTCAAGAAGATGAGTTTTGAGGATGGCAGTAACTACAGTAGGATTCTCTTTGTAGAGGGTGAGAATTTCTGCCTTGGTAGTAGCTAGGTTCTTTTCGACTTTGTTGACTTTGCGTTTAATGCCAAGGGGTGATAATAATTTTAGGCTTTGTCGTTTGTTGAGGTTATTGATAATGGTTACCCCTTGGGTGGCTACGCCTACAACGTCTTGAAGGTTATCAGGAACTTCAACTGTGGGGTTTTCTATAAGTTGAGTAGGGAGAGGGATTTCTACTGGTTCTATAACTGAGATAGGGAATTGAACTAATGGTTCTTCTATAAGTTGAGTAGTCCGTTGTTCAATGTTGTCACTGGTAGTTATTGGTTCTGGGACTGGAATTTCTGTAGGAGTGAAGATGATGGGTTCATAGATACCTTCTGTGAGCATGAATACTTGAGAAATAGTTTTAGTAGGTACACTGTTCTTTGTAGTGGGATAGACGAAAGAGGAAGCGATTGAGAATGTGACGATGAAGAGGGTGACAGCTAGTAGGATATTGTGAAGGGCGTTCATTTTGTTGCTCCAGTATTTGTTGTGGTAAAAGGTTGTTTTGTTGAGTACGATGCCCGCGCTTTTGTAGAGGTGGCAGACTCTCATCTAGAATGGCGGTAGCCAAATATGAGCGCAATTTACTAGAACATTGGAAAATTCAAATGAATTATATCAAATATCAAAAGAGAGATAATCTCGGAATAAGAAAATACCTTCTCTAGTTCATTAAGGTTGTTAAAACTAGAGCAAGGAGCACGACCCTAAAATAGCAAAGCGTCGGCGGTGGGTCGTTTAGATAATCTCAGACATTCTAAAGATTAGGTGTAAAAGAATCTAAAAACTTATGTCCATCTTGGTTTTTACCGGGTGGAGTTAAAGAAACAATACTGGCTTCTGCATAATAACTCTCAAAAATGCAAATAGTTCCTTGCCAATAAGTTACTTGAGCGTTGGCAATATCAAAACCGCTTTCTTGCAAATCTTCTTTCATCTTACTAGTGGGTATTCCCTTAACAAGAAATTTTTGACAAGGAACACCTTTTTTCTTAATGGCTTTACTTGATATTAATTCTCCATTGTCAAAGGCACTAGTATTACCTTTAGCAAGTTTAGGTAATATGTCTTGGACAAGTTTAGTCTTTGGTGAGCCTCGAAATTGTGTATAAATAAATTGGTATAGAGAATGATTATGTATAATGTAGTTTAAATTTTCTTTTAAGCCTGAAGTAGATTTTTTAACTTGGGACTTTGGGACAATAGGAAATTGAACTGTGAACTTATTATCAGTGGAATAAATCTTATGCCAGTTTGTTTCAGAGTAGCTGAGATTAGAGCTACTAGAAAGAAGTAACAAAAGTATTCCAACTTTGGTAATTAATCTTTTCATGAAAATAAGTAAAACTCTACTTACTAAAGTATAATAAGTTACAGATAATCGAAGCATTAAAGATGAAAATCTACACCGTTTTTTTGACCAAATAAGTTGCTAAAGAAGAAATGATTTCAGCAATATCAACTGGCTCTAAAGAACGAATTTTTAATAGTATTTCTTTTTTGACTTCTTGGTTCGCTAAGCTTTTATTATTATTTACTTCCTCTTCTATTAATTGATAATCCCCCTCACAGTAGTTAGATAAAGAGATTTTTCCTTCTAAATAAAGTTGTAAACCTATAGGAGTTCCCCCACTTACTTTGGCTAATTGGTAGAAGTTTTTGGAATCTTGCTCAGGAACATTCTTTCCCTTCGACCAACGATACAAAGTTGAAAAATCTACACCAATAACCTGAGACAAATCCTTTTGTGACCATCCATTAGATATTAAATACCCAATTAATTCAGCCAGTCGTGTTTGTTGTTGATTCAATAAAGAAGAAGGTTTAGATTTAAGAGTTATAGTCATTGATTAAATTAAAAACTTTACGCAAGTGAATTTGACAAATCTTATACTTTAATCTATTTACTTGCAATGTACAATAAATATATCGTAACTTACAAGTAGATAGAGGATGAGATATTCATGACAGTCGCTACTACCGATCTAAATTATACTCTTTCCAACCTTTCCAATGACCCGAATTCCCTTGATGCAACTGAAACATTAGAACTGATTAATCTAGAAGCTACAGTCGAGAAGAGTTTGAGAGCTTTTGTTCAGATTGGATTAGCCTTGCGTTCCATCCGCGACAAACAGTTGTACAGAGCTAACTACGCAACTTTCGAGGACTATTGTTTAAATCGGTGGGAAATTTCTCGTACCTCTTCGTATCAGTTGATCGCTGCTTCTTGTTTAGTAGAAAATTTTGTCCGCCGTGGCGCACAAACTGTACCAAATTCTGAACGACAAATTAGACCCCTAACTTCTTTAGCTCCTGAGAACCAGTTAGAAGTTTGGAATCTGGCAGTAGAAAGTGCGCCAGAGGGGAAATTAACTTCCTCTCACGTTGCTCAGGTTGTGAAAGATTACAAAAAACAGATTAAAGAAAGACTGCATGGGCAGAGCCTAAGAGTACGGGAACTACGGGAGCAGGGTGCAGAGGAACAAAAACCCAAAAATAGTAGTATTGTCAAAGACTGTGAGATAGTAAGTGATAATCTAGATAAAGTAAATATTAAAACTTGTTGGGATTGTATGTATTCTAGTAGTGAGTTAATTAAAGAAGACCCCCATCACTTCTATTGTGACCAGTTAGGACTCTTAAATTTTATTGAGAAGAATGGCGAGGAAAGAGCTAGTGAATGTGAACTTTGGACTGAGAGAAGTGGGAGAAAAAATATCTTTACTACATTTACTCTACCGAGGAAGAAAGAAGAATTTACTTTAACTCTACAACTTCCTGTTGAGTGGCAGGAGAAGATGGAAAACCTTGCTAAAGAACAAGATTTGGATGTGACTTCTTGGGTAACTCAAATTCTGGCAAAAGTCTTAGAAAATAAAGATTAATTCCACTCTTCAACAAATAAAATGAGAATCTCCAAGCAATCTACTGATTTATTAGCAATTCATAAACAAAATATAAAAGCTCAAGTTAATTCTGATAAAACGAGAGAACAGTCGTCTAATTCTATATTGGGTAATTTTATCTGACAAAGTTTTCCACAATTAGGAAATCTAAAGGAATTACGA
>CASBQB010000278.1 GCA_949127655.1 Chroococcales cyanobacterium PMM_0086
CAGCTATTTTTTCTACGTACCAGCCATGTGCATTTAATCTAACCACTTCAGCTCGATCTTTCACTTTCTGAGGTACATTTGTAGTTCTTAGGTTAAATAGTTTTGCCTCTTGTTCAGAACTGAGAAATACTCTTAAACGGGCACCCATAGGGGTCACCTCCTTATGCCTGAGAAATTCTGTCTATTTATATATCTTTACATACTTGGGTTTTTTTACACCAACTTACTTAGATATAAAACAAAAAGAAGAAAATAAAGAATTATCCAAAAGAAGAATATACGTTGAACATGTAATTTGTATAGTCAAAATATTTAAGTGTGCTCAAGAAAGATTTAGACTCAATAAAAAAAGATATAAAGAAGTTATATTAACAATTTTACTCCTTAGTAAGATTAAGACTAGGTAGTTTAATTTTAGAATTAGTTAAAAACGACTGCCTTGACCAGTCATTTATGATTATTAAACGTCATAATTTTAGTTCCGATTTGATATTAGAGGACTCTAACCCTTATGCTGTCGTTTAGTGCATCAATTTAAACTATATTAATACTGAGAGGCTCAAAGTCTTACTCCTACTTATTTATAAGTTTTTGGAGATGTCTTTTACTTACTATTGTGTGTTGTTCTTTTAGGGGGGGTAGGGGAATTAATAACGGATAGATATCCTTATTATTAATTTGAGGAACTGAGGTACCACAGTTCAATTGTTATAAGTTTACTATCACAAATTATCACAACATAAACCGCTTCTTATTTGTTGCTATTGCGCCACCTCTTTTTGGAAAAATAATGCTATTAGACTCAATATAGTTGTGATCATTACTTTAATAGGACTAGTGGGAACTCTTCTAGTCAGATTTTTTAACCTACTTCCTTGAGGATGGCATAAAACATCCTAAAAGTTACCCATAGAACTAAAATACTCTAAAATCTCTCGCCAAGCAGAGTCTTATTCAGCACTACCTCTATGACATTGATCAATGATAATCAGGTCAAAGAAGGTAGGAGATAGATCACGGTAAATCTTCTTATCATTTTTCTAGGGAGGTGATCGCTTCTGTTGCTTCTGTGCTTGTTTAAGGGAATTTTAAGACTAAGGAAAGCTATCTCTAAGTCTCTGTTGCCGCTCTTTATTTGCTATGTCTCTCTCTGATCGTCCTTTATTTTGTTGTCTGGATGGACTCACTCCAATAATAAGAGAAGAGCGCAGAATAGCCGCCATCAAGCTACTTGACCTGCTTAATACCACTTCAGTTCCTATTTTAGAAGAAGCTACTCAGATGGTGGCTAGTTTTTTGGATAGTCCTATCTGTGTTATTACTTTGATGGTAGACCAAGAAGTATTGATTAAAGCTACTTTTGGATTATTGTCTCTCGGTTTGATGAATTCTTTAGCTACATCTCGTACTATTAAAAGAGAAGATTCTTTTTGTACTTATGTAGTTGATAGTCAACAGCCCTTCTGTATTGAGGATACGCTGACTCATTCAGTTCTTTCTCAAGGTATTTTGGCACAAAAATATCAAATACGTTCTTATTTAGGAGTACCGCTAGTCACGCAGGCTCACCACTGTATTGGTACGCTAGCTATAATGAATCTACAACCTTTCTCTTACGATCAAAAATCTCTGGAATACTTAGAACTTGTCTCGCGTTGGTGTTTACGAGAAATAGAATTGAATTATTGCCAAAAAATTCTCTCTTTTGCCTCTTCTGGGACTAACTCTAATAAGCAACTGCAAGTTCTGCATCAATTTGGAGAAGAACTGCGCAATCCTCTAACTTCTATTGTGGGTATGACTAGTGTCCTAGCTCAAGGTGTACTTGGTATACTAACCAATAGACAACAAGAGTATCTTAAAATTATTTATAGCAGTAGTCAATATCTCAAGGTTCTTCTAGATGAGTTACTTAACTTGACTAGTTTACCTATTCAAAATCAACAGACAAAGTTAAGTTTAGTCAATTTAGAAATGCTTTCTCAAAAGGTAATTCAAGGACTCACACCAATTGCCAGTCGAAAACTGCAAACTCTACTTTGTTCTAGTGAAAGTCCTGATGTGGTTTTTCCCCTAGACCGCGATAAAATTTATCAAGCTCTTTGTTACTTACTCTTTTATAGTATCAACCTTTCTCCTAGTGAAAGCATCATTACCATACATCTTTCTTCTGTTGGGGAAAATGCGGTGATTTATGTGGATTTTCCTGCGCCTCAATGCCTAGGTGTTTCCTCTAAGAGGGAAAATAACTCTTTAGATAGAGTGAAAAATCAGCCTAACTCATCTCCAGGATTAGAGTTAAGTTATTCTTTAATTCAGGCCAATGGAGGAACTCTGAATCAAGAAACTCTCTTAGAGAATGCTGGAGTTACCTATAATCGCTATATTATCTCCTTGCCTAAGATACAAAATATAGCCGGTGGATCTCGATGGCAGTAAGAGAAGAGTATTTAAGATGGTTATGGTAGACTGATGAAGTAATCTGTCCTAGGCTGTTTTTTTATGAAAGAGAATAAAAGCTTTTGTTTTTGTGGGTTAGCTTTGGGTAAAAGATATCGCGATTGTGCAGTTGATGTGGCAGTAGATCTGCAAAAGTATCATCCTGGAGTCACTTATGTCGTTTTAACTGATCACAAGAATAGCTTTGCCAACTCTCCCAATGTTTTAGCAATCCAACACAAGCAAGAGAGCATTATGTTCCCTTATCATGATAGACGGTTTGCTATTAAAGAATCCCTTGCTAGATTTGAAGTAGCTATTCAAATAGATACCGATATCAGGTTAAAAAAAGCTTTGACAATTTCCTCTATTGATCTCAATAACTTAAAAGGTATCTTAGGCAGAACTGAAAATTTGAGCCAACATCTCAAGAAATATCAATCGGAAAATCTGTCATACTATGAAAAAGTAGCTGATAAATTACAAATCCCTTTTAAGGCTGTCTCTTATGTCGGCGAATTCATTTTTGCTGTAGCTAGAAATAACGGTAAAGAAGAAGATTTTATAGAACATTGGGGAAATATTGGTAGATATTTAGAGTTAAATAAAATTCATGGTGCAGACGGTCCTACTATAGGATTAGCAGCAGCTAAATCAGGGCTAGAAGTCATAAATAGTGACTGGCCCAGTGAGATGGAAGGAGATTTTATAGATCATTTAAAATTTTCATCTGGTAAAAATAAGCCCAAGAAAAGCGCGCTTGAAAAGTTAAAATTTCGCTTCAATTATCACTATCGTTTAAATAAGGCCAGATTAGCTTCAATGAAGGATTTTAATTTTTACTACAATTAAGGGCTAGTTGAGAATTATTTAACAATGTCCTTTAAAGCGGCATTTAATTCTGGGTATTGATAGGTAAAACCCATCGCTGATATTGCCTTTGGTAATACCTGTTGTCCTTCCAAAACAACTTGGGCACCTTCACCTAATAATAACTCTAAGGCAAAACTAGGTACAGGTAACCAAGAAGGCCGACCAATTGCTTTACCCAGGCTATCACAAAGAGCCGACATTCTAACTGGATTTGGTGAGGTTGCATTAAAGATTCCTGCTATTTCGGGGCGTTCTAAAGCAGAAATAATCAAGTTAATTAAATCTGAGTGATGTATCCAAGAAAACCACTGACGGCCAGTCCCAATAGGTCCGCCGGCGAAGAGTTTAAAAGGAGGTATCATCTTAGCTAAGGCACCACCCTTACCCAAAACAATACCAATACGGAAGATAACTAATCTAGTTCCGGTTGTGGTCACTTTTTGCGCCTCGTTTTCCCAACTTTGGCAGACTTGGGCTAAAAAGTCATTGCCTGGATTACTAGTTTCATCAAATATAGCTGTTTCACTGCTGCCATAATAGCCTATTGCTGAAGCACTGATTAAGACTGAAGGTCTATTGCTGGCCTTGGTAATAGCCTCTACTATTTTTTGAGTACCTAGTTGACGACTTTCTAGAATGGCTTTTTTATAGTCACTTGTCCAACGTTCAGCTATTGGTTCTCCTGCTAGATTAATCACTGCATCACAACCAGATATACTGTTTTGCCATGCCCCACTAATAGTAGGTGTATAGGTCAATATCTCCAGGTTAGGATAGACTTTTGCTGGAAAAATACGTCTACAGCGTTCAGCATTTCTAGTTAAAATTAAAAGAGAGTTTTCTGGAGTATTTAATTTCTCAACTAGTCCTGTACCCACAAAGCCGGTTGCACCTGTAATAGCAATTTTCATATATTTTTGATCTCCTTTTTAAAATTCCGCTTAACTGCGCCAAATAGCATCAGCGACCCTAGTTACATCATACATAGCTTCCACATTATGGATACGTAAGATATCTACTCCATAAGCGATAGCAGCAGTACAAGCAGCAGCCGTTCCCCAATCTCTTTTATCGGGTCTACTTTGCCCTAAAATCTCACCGATAAAACTCTTACGTGAGACTCCTACTAATAGGGGGTATCCCAGTGACTTTAGGTTACCTAGTTGTTTAAGTAATTCGATATTTTGCTGAGATTTCTTAGCAAAGCCAATCCCAGAATCTAAGATCAGATGTTCCTTAGAGATCCCACTTTCTAAGGCTTTTTGAATTTGAAGTTGTAAAAACTGCTCAACTTCTTTGAGCAAGTCCTGATAGACTGTCAGTTCTTGCATTGTTTCAGGCGTACCACGAATATGCATTAAAATTAAAGGGACTCCCCATCGCGCCACAGTTGAGAACATATCTAGATCATAAGTTCCTCCAGAGATATCGTTGATCAGGTCTGCACCTGCTTCTAAAGCTGCCTGGGCAATAGCCGCTCTAGTTGTATCAATAGATACCGGTATATTAAAGTGACTACGCAGTGCTTTAAGAACTGGGATCACCCTATTCATTTCCTCTTCTAGGGAAATTTGGAGTGCTCCTGGACGGGTAGACTGTCCACCGAGATCAATAAAATCGACTCCAGAAGCTAGCAGCTTTTCGGCTTGAACAAGTGCACTGTCAACTGTTTTAAACTGACCACCATCACTAAAGCTGTCAGGAGTAACATTGAGAATGCCCATTAAATAGGTTCTCTCTCCCCAGTTAAAAGTGTATTCTCTAATTTTTAAGCTAGTTCTCACTACTTTTATGAATAATTGACAATGCGAGCAAAACTAACTGGATCTAGACTAGCACCTCCTACTAATACTCCATCGATTTCAGGTTGTTTCATTAATTCATCTATATTATCTGGTTTAACTGAACCACCATATTGAATAGTTACCTCTGGGTTGGCTAATTCTGAACGAATCAATGCTATAGTACTATTAGCTTCAACTGGGGCACAAGTTTCACCTGTTCCAATAGCCCAGATCGGTTCATAGGCAATAACTAGGTTATCTTGATCAACGTTGGACAAATCTACATTAAGCTGGTTAATAATTACCAACTCAGTTTGATGAGTGTCTCTTTGTTGCTTTGTTTCCCCAACACAGAGAATAGGAGTCAAACCAACTTTTTGAGCAGCTAAAAGACGTAGGTTAACTGTTTCATCTGTTTCCCCAAAATATTGACGACGTTCACTATGTCCAACAATCACATACTGCACACCTATATCCTGTAACATAGTCCCTGAAATTTCGCCTGTGTAAGCCCCTTGTTCCTCCCAATGGATATTTTGGGCTCCTAAACGAATTGTTCCACCGTGGAGGTTTTTAGAGACGATGCTGAGGACAGTAAAAGGTACACAAAGAACCACCTCTTTCAATTCTTCTGTTTCATTTAACTTAGACTTGAACACCTGTAAAAACTCCAGCGCATGAGTCTGGGTTTTATACATCTTCCAATTACCTGCAATAATAATTTTTCGCACAACTTATCGGTTCTATTTATTTTAAAATCAATGCCAGCTTTTAATTTTACCATCAAGACCATAAATTAAAATAAACCGCACTTTAACTTGAGAAGTATATTAGTACTAATAAAACTTTTCTGCCATTTCTTATAGTTGTCCTCAAGCTAGTCCACAAGTTCTGCCGGTGGTTGGTCTTCTTGCGGTTAAGATAGAATTTGAGGTGTGGGAAAGTTTAATGGAAATACTAACAATTATCCTAGCGAGTTTCTTTACTGTTATTTCTCCAGCTGGCGTAGTGCTAGATCAAGTTGTAGAAAACCTGGTGCGTTCGCGAGTTTATGCAGTTGAACAGATGTCAGTAAGGATAGAAAATAGACCTAGCTATGCAATATTAAAGGGAAAAGTAGATCATGCGCGGATTGCTGTTAGGGGAATACAGCCGATAGAAAGTCTACGTTTAGAGGCAGTAGAGTTAGAAACAGACCCGATAGATGTTGATCTAGACATTCTCAAAAAAGGTAATTTGACAGAATCGCTACGGCAACCTTTACAAGGCGCTGTGCGTATAGAGATTAAGGAAAGTGATGTCAATGGCGCTCTAGCTTCTCCTAAGATTAAAGGAATGCTTCAAGAAGTGATTAATAAGTTAGTGCCTCCCGAAGCAGGCAGACAATTTACAATATTAGAGACTAAGGGAACATTTCTTAACAATAATCGCGTAGCTTTGAGAGCACAAATTCAACAGTCAGATAATCCTAAACCCTTAGAAGTGACGCTAGAAAGTGGGCTTAAAGTTGTTGGCGGACATTCTTTACAACTAATTGAACTCAATGGGATACTCAATGGACGCAAACTTTCCTCAAGCTTACTCAAGGGTTTTGCAGAAAACTTGAATGGACAACTTGATTTGCGTCTATTGGAAAAAAGCGGAATCACAGCTAGAGTCCTACAATTGAAAATAGAGGAGAATACTCTATACTTAGCGGTCTTTGCTCGTTTGACACCCGTTAAAAACTAGATGAAGCTACTCTCTTTGAGATCAAGTCAAACTAACGAAGGTACTTATGAGTTCTCGTAATAATCATTCTTTCCCTTTAGGGTTACTAGGTAAAATAGCCCTTGTTATGTTAGTAGCAGGAGGAGGCGCTGCTTGGTTTACACTCAATAGTCTTAACTCTTCCCAAACAACATTTACAGAAGTGACTCCTTCTATTCCTGAAACTACGAAACCCTCTGTTATTGGACAGAAGGAAGTACTAAATGTCTATTGGGTGAAGATAACCGAAAATAAAACAGAGCTTGTTCCTAAATCTATTGAGGTCAACAAGTCCAATAATAAGACAGATGAACTGAAAGAATCCCTTGAACAACTACTTGCCATTCAGAACAACGACTATAATAGTACGTTAATTCCAGCCGGAACGAAACTTCTCGACTGCCAAGTAGATCAAGATGGTATACATTTAAACTTATCAAGGCAGTTCGCAGAAGGTGGTGGAAGTGTATCGCTAATAAGTCGACTCGGACAAGTTATTTATACTGCCACCAGTAGAGAGATTAAGGGTAGAGTTTGGCTCAATGTAGAAGGACAACCCCTAGAAATTTTGGGCGAGGGAGATGGTTTAATGGTTCAGCAGCCCTTAACTAGAGAGAAGTTTAATCAGGATTATCAACTTTAGTCTGGGTTGACCCACATCAAAGTTTGACCATACTCGACAGGTTCCCCATTAGTGACGATAATTTCCATCACTTGTCCAGAAATTTCTGATTCAATTTCATTCATCAGCTTCATAGCCTCAATAATACAGACTATATCCCCTACCCTAACACGTTCATTGACATCGACAAAAGGAGGATCATCTGGACCAGAAGCTCGATAAAATGTACCGACCATTGGCGAGGTGACTGGTACAAGTTTCCGCTCTACTGGGGTTGGAGTTGAAGGTTCATCAGGTTTAACAACTTCAACTGGTAGGGAAATTGGTACAGATACTGGTGTAGCCTCTTTTTGTGGAATAACGGGAGTTGTTATCGTCAGGGAACCTTCCTTACGAACCGTCAATTCAAAATCTTCACTTTTCAGGGTCAGTTCAGTGATATTTGTTTGAGCGATAGCGCTGACAAACTCACGAATTTCACTTAAATTGATTGGCACAGACCATACATCCTAATTATCGATGGAGAGGGAGTGGACTATTCACGTCCGAGATACTTATCATCACGGGTATCAACGCGGATTTTTTCTCCGACAGAAATGAATAGAGGGACCATAATTTGAGCGCCAGTTTCCAGAATAGCTGGTTTTGTACCGCCAGTAGCAGTATCACCTTTGACACCTGGGTCAGTTTCGGTGATTTCTAGAGTGACAGAATTAGGCAATTCTACTTCTAAAACTTGACCATTCCAAAAAAGGACATTAACTTCCATCCCTTCTTTAAGATACTTAACACGATCACCGATTTGTTGGGAACTCAGACTAGCTTCCTCAAAGCTTTCCATATCCATAAAAACAAACTGTTCAGCTTCCTTGTAGGTATGCTGCATATTTCTTTTTTCTATTGTGGCTTGAGGAACTGTTTCACCAGCACGGAAAGTGCGTTCAACTACGCTACCTGATTGAACGCTTTTTAGCTTGGTGCGAACGAAGGCAGAGCCTTTACCAGGTTTAACGTGTAGAAACTCGACTACACGCCAAACAGAGCCATCTAATTCAATTGTGACGCCGCTACGAAAATCGTTACTAGAGATCATGAACTATTTGGACAGCCTAGAAAGTTCAAAAATACATTCTACAAGAGATCGGGTATCAGAAATGCTATTGACAAGGATGATCCAGAACTAAGAACATACAAGTGAAGACATTTCTAGCTTAGAAAAACTTATGAAAGCAATCACTAAATGGTCTAGATCTCTTCTCAAAACGG
>CASBQB010000279.1 GCA_949127655.1 Chroococcales cyanobacterium PMM_0086
CCAGTGCTGCATATTGATTAGTTAGGGATGTATAAAGAGGTAAATTAGCATTTTCAAAGTCAATTGTCTTGCTGGGATTACTTAAGCCATTTTGAGAGAATACTTGCACACGATTGTTACCAGGATCGCCTACTTAGATATTATTACTACTATCAATTGCTATTCCATAGGGAAAAATGAATTGACCGTTCCCACTACCATAACTGCCAAATTGAGAGAGATACTCACCACTGCTGTTAAACTTCTCTACTCGATAGTTATTAGTATCCGTTACATAGATATTGTTACTACTATCAATTGCTATTCCATAGGGAGAGTAGAATTGACCGTTCCCACTACCATAACTGCCAAATTGAGAGATGTACTCACCACTGCTGTTAAACTTCTCTACTCGATAGTTATTAGTATCCGTTACATAGATATTGTTACTACTATCAATTGCTATTCCTAGTGGATAGCCGAATTGACCGTTCCCACCACCATAACTGCCAAATTGAGAGATGTACTCACCACTGCTGTTAAACTTCTCTACTCGATAGTTATAAGTATCCGTTACATAGATATTGTTACTACTATCAATTGCTATTCCAAATGGAAAAATGAATTGACCGTTCCCACTACCACTACTGCCAAATTGAGAGAGATACTCTCCACTGCTGTTAAATTTCTCTACTCGATGGTTGTTAGGATCGGTTACATAGATATTGTTACTACTATCAATTGCTATTGCATAGGGATAGGCGAATTGACCGTTTCTACTACCATAACCACCGAAGCTAAAAGGAAAGTAAGAACTCATGATTTTTTTCTCTATCTTATATTTAAGTATTCTTTGAGATTAACACAGTAGTTAGGTACTTTATTATCTGATAGTGTTTTGTAACAATCCTATAGCAGAGGGCACCGAGGAACAGGCTATGTAGATTAAAACTAGTCTTTTGCCACTACTATTAGTCGATCACTCTGAGAAAAAATGATCTTTTCAGATTTGTTGGGATTGAGTCGGATACCAAAACCTTTATTCTCGTCTTCTGCTTCTGTACCAATGCAGTAACCTAGTGCTAGATGCTGACACCGTTTAGCTGATTCAATCACTGTATAAAAGTTGACAAGACAGCCTAATTCTATATAGTCTTCTATCGGTTTAAGCTGTAAATGGTTACCTTGAGCATCTGTTAATTTTAATAAGGTGGGCAGGCGCTCTTTATTTTCAGACATCTGTGCTAGTAAAAGGCTGACCAGTTGATTGCTAACAATCACATCATCTACTCGTGTTATTCTGGCTAGGTTACGATTACTTTCCTCCATTAACTCGGTAACAATGGGGAATTTACAGCCTGATTTTTGACTTATATCTCGTAGATGCAATAAGACGATCAGGGTTTGCGCGTCTGCTTCTGATGCAGATAGCCTATTGAAAGGACTAAGAACGACCACATGATCATAAGAAGGAACGTCTAGTGCATCCAACAAGCTACGATCCTCAATGTCTCCGAGACGAAACTCAACCTTAAGATTCTCTAAATCTTTACAGCGCTCATTGATTTCTACTTCGATATCTGGATAGTTCTCAATCAGTAGAATACTTGAACCTGGAGCCATGTAATGTTCTAGTCGATTAATAATCTCTGGTGTATCTTCATTTGACCCCAGAATAAGGATGTGCTTGGGGTTTTTAGGGCGAGATTGCGGAAGTCGTATTGCTTCAAGATTAATCAAATAGTCCTTAAAGTCAGAAAGTTTAATCGTTTCTTGCGTTTCTGAAATAGCAATGACTTGATTTTCTGGCAATATGACCTGATCCATTGGCGGATTAATGACAATCTCTCCATCTGCTAAGCGTAGGCCAATGATCAGAGAATTTTCGCATTTTTGAAGTGCATCACCAAAAGTTTTTCCGACTAAGCGCGGCTCTTTAAAAAAGTAAATTTCTGCCCCTTCAAACTGAATTAAATCCAGAATAACCCAAGAAATTCGAGCTTGATTAATACTTTCGACGATCATATAGGCTAAAATTCCCCCCAACCGAAAGGCAAGTACTTCATCTCCCCCAACCATTTGAGCTACTTCTTGATTTTTGAGATCATATAGTTGCGTAACAATGTTATATGGTCGCTTTCGACGCTGAGGATTTTGAATAATTGCCAATATAGTCTTAATCACCCAAATATCAGCCCCTGGAGACTCAGGGTGAAGAATAATAATAGAACGAGTTGTGTAAGGATTAGCGATCTCTAGATGGTCAAGATCACTGGGATTTCCTGTACGAGCGATCAGACGAGTTCTCCCCATTGAACCAACTTTAGTTCTAATTTCCTCTTCCATCAGCAATTTATCTTGCTCTGCTAGAATAACAATCGCCGAACCTGGTTTATTGGCATTGGCTAAAACTAGTTGCTGAATAATCGTAAAGATCATCGCAGACCATCCTAAAATCAGGGTGTGCTCTGTTTCAATAACAAAGGACTTTCCTTGGCGTAATTCCTCTAGTTTACTATTAAAACCAGTACCAATAATCCCAATTAGCGTACTGACAATGAAGATACCCCCCAAAGTAGCCAACAGCATTCCAGCCATATAATACAGATCACCTTGACTATCAGCCAGACTTCCTGTATCAATTGCCTGATTAAAGACCGTCCAGAGTGTCTCGCCAAAGCTAAGAGGTTTTCCCTCATCGTTCTTATCTAGATTAAATATGTAAAGAAACACTGTAATGCTCAAGATGAACAGCACTGTTAGAAAAAACAGTGCTGTAACTAGTACTCTTGTTCCATGTGACATCAAAGTGTCAAACTTATAAATAAGGCGGTCGATCAGGGTTAGCTGTTTCATGGCCTGTACAACTTATACCAATTCTGTTTAATTTAACTACAGACACCCCCAGCCCCTGTACCTAAGGGAGAGGGGCTGGGGGTGTAGGCGCAGCCTTAGAGTAGGGTGGGTAAGTGACTCTCCACTATTTTACTGGCTTCAGTATTTAAAAGATTTAGTCCGCTAAAAACTAAAGGTAGTCCTAATAGTGCCAATGACTAAAGAGGAATTCTGATTATTGTAGTTAGGAGAAGTAATAACAATGATGCCAGGAGTAATGGCAATGTTATCGGTCAGAGGATACTGATAAAAAGCCTCAATATGAAAAGAACTGTTATTATCTGTATTTCTAAGATCATTAGGCAAAATAACATTAGAAGCAGATACCCAAGGCTGCATACCGACAATTAGACCAGCTACTGCTCCTTCTTTGAGAAAATCAGGAAAAGCCATCGTAAAAGCCCAATTCCAGATATCTAGAGTCCCTCGGTTAATTTGGTCATTAGCAGTCCCTAAAATAGAGGACTTAGTATAGCCGCCCCAACCACCGACAACGAACTTATCTGTTACGTGCCAAGTAAATTCTAGACCATAGGCATTATTGCTAGTAGGCACCTCTTCTCCTAAGATGTCTTGGGTAAAAGCTTGAAAGTTAGCTCTTGTACTACCAACGCCACTATCTAGCTGGTTATAGTTGTTGACATAAGTCAAGCCTAGTGCAAAATTCTGGTTAGGAACATAACCAACTTGTGCTATTGCTCCATAAGGACCATTAAACAGTCCATTGCCTTGTGTGGGAGTACTAGCCGAACTACCGAAGTAACCTGCGCTGAATTGGATATCATCGAATTTACCCTGTAAACCTAGTCCACTGCCTCCAGATCCGCCTACTGTGTAATAGAGTGAGTTTCTTGTTCCAAAGGCACTCAAGGCACCAGCAGCACCATCTCCATCTAAAAAGTTAAGGGTATTGGTGAAGTCGTCAGCTTGTCCCCCTACTGGTTCTATCCAAACGTTGATATTAGGGGTAATAGGAAACTTATAGTATAGAACTTCTAATCCTAGTTGACTATTATCATCTTGGGTAAAAGCTAAGTTACTTTGAGGGGTTCCTGTAGTTGCATCAAGAGGCGGTATATTTCCGGCTGCTAGTCGAGTAAAGAGTAAGTCTTCTCCTGTAAAGCTGGTATTAAGTTCTAGTCGAGTCCGATAACCAAATGCTGGTACTTTATCTACTGGTTGTCCACTATCTCTCTGTCCTGCTGCTACCCCATAGGCCGCCATAACTACTTGTCCATTTAACTTGGTTGTGGTTGAGAACTGATGGTTCTCTAGAAAAGATACACGCCCTTCTAAATTATCGATTTTTGCTCCTAGCGCTGCCAGTTCTCCTTGAAACTCTTGAACCAGTCTCTTCAGCTTGTCAATATCTTCTTTGCCTATTCCCCCCTCTTGAATTAGACGTTCCATAACGTTTAAGCAAGCATTCAGACCTGCAGCAAACTCCCAACGACTAAGAGACTTGTTCCCTCTAAAAGTCCGATCTGGATAACCTACAATACAACCATAACGCTCTACTAGACTCCTGAGTGCTTCATAAGCCCATTCTGTTGGCGCAACATCTCTAAGCTCGGAAACTGAGGTGATTTGCTTCATAGAGTCACCGCTATCATTCAGTAAAATAGGCTCACTAACAGGTTTTTTTAACCCGTTAACAGTCTGTGGCACTGCTAAAGATGGCTCTATTGAAACTAATAAACCCAATACAATACTACTTGAGGAGAGAATTTGTTTCATTGTTTTATTTGATATTGATAATCGTTATCATTTTACAAGAAGAGCATACATACTACTTAAGAAACTTTTAAATAGCTGCTCTATCATTAGGAAGATATGCCAAATAATATTGAGGCAGAATATACCTACAAAATAATCATCTTTCTGAGAATCTCTTGTGGTATTGGTTGCCTAATCTCAACATTTATTGAGAATCTTTCTTGATTAAGGTTAGGTAATTTTAGATAATCTGTCAAGAGGTCATGTGAATTAGTAGCAGAAAAATTATATGAAGATTATAGAAGTCAAGGAACTAACAAAAAGCTATGCGGTAGCGGTCAAAGAACCAGGTATAAAGGGGACTCTGAATCATTTTTTCCAACGTACCTATAGAGAGATTCTAGCAGTAGATGCAGTCTCTTTTGAGGTTAGTGAGGGGGAGATAGTCGGGTTTTTAGGGCCTAACGGGGCAGGAAAAACGACTACTTTAAAAATGTTGACAGGATTAATCCATCCATCGGGTGGTTCAGTAAAAATAGCAGGATATATACCCTATCGTCGTCAAGAGACATTTTTGCAAAAGATTAGCCTAGTCATGGGACAAAAGCAACAACTTCTCTGGGACTTACCCGCTTTAGACTCTTTAAAAATCAATGCAGCTATTTACAGGATTCCAGAGAAAGTCTTTCAACAAAGGTTAAGTGAATTAGCCTCCATGTTATCCCTAGAAAAGCAATTGACCCAACCAGTGCGAAAACTCTCACTAGGGGAACGGATGAAAGCAGAATTACTAGCAGCCTTAATTCATCAACCCTCGATCCTCTTTTTAGATGAACCAACACTAGGATTAGATGTTAATGCACAAACTGCAGTTAGAGACTTTTTGCGAGATTACAATCAACGCTATCAAGCAACCATTATTCTGACAAGTCACTATATGGCAGATATCACAGCCTTATGTCAGAGAGTCTTGACCATTCACCAAGGGCATCTCATCTATGATGGGGACTTAGATGAGTTATTAAATCGTTTTGCTCCTTGTCGGGAAGTGAGAATAGAATTAGCCGATCCCCTATCTAGAATACAGTTAGAACAATATGGGGAAATTTCAGCAATAGAAGGGCAAGAAGTCCGTTTTTGGGTACCACGTGAGAAACTAACTTCAACAATCACTCGTCTTCTAGGAAGCTTGGATATTTTAGATTTTAGTGTCTCTGACCCACCCATTGAGGAAGTAATCAGTCGTCTATTTACACAAGGAAGTTATTAAAAATTGTTCAATCAAGCCAAGACCTTACTAGTAGTCTACTCTGCTTATATGTTGGAATATCGAGCCGAGATCTTTCTCTGGGTTCTCGCCGGTTCTCTGCCCATTATTCTGATGGGAGTCTGGATACAAGCAGCAGAAGGTGGCCAATTTGCCCTTAGTTCTGTAAATTTTGCCCGTTATTTCTTTGTGGTTTTTCAAGTACGACAATTTACCAACGTTTGGGTAATTTGGGAATTTGAAAAAGATATTCTCCAGGGAACTTTATCCTTGAGGTTATTGCAACCGCTTGATCCAGTTTGGCATCATGTTGCTAGGCATTTAACAGAAAAGATAACTCGCGCTCCACTAGCGGTGATCTTGACCATACTCTTTTTTTTACTCTATCCTCAAGCACTCTGGTTACCCAGTTTAGAGAGAATTATCTTATGTGTATTAACCGTAGTCTTGTCCTTTATTTTGAGCTTTTTGATTCAATATACTTTTGCCATGTTAGCTTTTTGGATTGAAAGGGCAAGCGCCGTACAGCAGTTCTGGTTTTTGTTGCAAATCTTTTTTTCTGGCATAATTGCCCCTCTAGATGTCTTTCCACCTGAGTTTAAAGAGATACTTCTTTGGACTCCTTTTCCCTATCTAGTCTATTTCCCATCCGCTATTTTAGTTGGTTTAGATGTCAGGATTGGACTAGGTTTAGGCGTAATGATTTTTTGGATCTTCATCTGCTATACTTCTAATCGTTGGTTGTGGCAAAGGGGCTTAAAACACTATTCAGGTATGGGTGCTTAAATAGTATAGTCTTCAGTAACCAAGCATCAGAATAATCGAGCTATTGAACTAATATTGTGGAGTGAGTTGTGTTAGCTGATAGGCGTTTACTATTAAAAGTTATTACCATCGCACCAATATGTGCTGCTGCTTTTGGTTTTTTAGCTGCTACTTTTTTTCACTGGAATTCCCTCAAAAAATCTGATAAAATCGCACTACCTAAACCTCCTGTAGTGGAACCTTCACCGAAACCATCATCAAAACTTAACCTAATCAAACCCTTACCTCTTAAATACCAAGGCAAAGTCTTTGAAAAGGTTAATGTACCTCCATCAGAAAAAGTGATCGCTTTGACTTTTGATGATGGTCCTCTGCCTAATTCAACCGAAAAGGTCTTAAAAATTCTCAAAGACAATCAGATTAAAGCTACTTTTTTTTTAATAGGTCGCAATGTGCAACTACATCCAGAAGTAGTTAAAAAAGTACTTCTGGAAGGACACGCCATCGGCAATCATTCCTGGAGTCATCCTTATAATCATCAAACTCTTGCTGGTGCAGCTAGAGAAATAGATAAAACTTCTGAAGTCATTGCCAAAGTAATTGGGAGTAAGCCTAATCTATTTCGTCCACCAGGAGGCTTAATGCACAATGGACTGAGTGAATATGCTAAATACCGAAAAATGGGCATTGCTATCTGGTCTGCAGACTCGCAAGATTATATTAAGTCTCACACCCCTCAACAACTTCTTAGTAATATCTTCAAGCAAGTTAAACCCGGTGGTATTGTCCTGATGCACGATGGGGGAACAAGAAGAACTAATACTGCACTAGCTTTACCTATATTGATTGAAAAATTGAGAAAACAAGGCTATCGGTTTGTTACCTTACCTGAACTTATTAATCTAGATTCTAAATCGACTACTGTAGAGAAGCTTAAACCTAGCATTATCTCTAAATTTTGATTAACCAACCTCGACAGTAGAAAAGATAAGCTACAGACCACCACAACCCGACCATCAAAATAGCTAAGAATAAAGAGGCATTGTGTGCACCTAACCAGGGTAAGAATAGCTGTTCATAAAGCCATTGATAGGTTGAGAGACCTTGAGATCCTACCTGAGTTTTGACCAGAATTTTGATCTGTAAAACTGAAGCAATAAAGATAAAGAGAGGATTTAAGCCCATAATTTCCCAAGGTTTACCCCATTTTTGTGCCCCCCGCACTTCAATCATTTCATAACAAGCAGCCAAGCCCAAAAGAGACCAACCTGCTGTATATAAAACATAAGAACTTGTCCAGAGTTGCTTATTAATAGGAAAGCTTAAGTCCCAAAGAGAACCTAAAAGCAAGCCACTCAAGGCAGCTAAAATAAGGGTCATACTGGTGTGGGATGTGGGCTTTTGTTGACTCAACCACTGACCAGTCAAATAGCCTAACAAAACAGTTACTAAAGCCGGAAGAGTACTCAATAGACCTTCGGGATCACCGAGAGAATGAAAATCACCCCCCCGATAGAGATGAGACTGTCCTAAGACGAGGCGATCTAAATAGGCTCCTAAATTACCTGTAGGGGTAAGGTTATCAGAAAAATAAGTTAAGGCGAAATAATAGCCTACTAGAATGATTAAACAGAGTTGCTGTATCTGTTGGAGAGAGAGCTTTAAGACTAAGATAGCAGCCATTAGATAGGTTAAACTAATGCGCTGAAGAACTCCCATAATACGTATATTAGCCCAATCATAGGTATAAAAGCCATTTAAGAGTAACCCCAAAATAAATAAAATTAGGGAACGACGAATAATCTTAGAGTAGAGAGATAGAGTTATCTGGCGTTCTCCAGAAAGATATTTACTGAGAGAAAAGGGTAAAACTGCTCCCATAATAAAGAGAAAAGCTGGAAAGACCAAATCAGCAATTTGACAACCATGCCAAGGGGCGTGTTCTAAACTAGGATAAGGCTGCGGAGTAAGACTGACAAAATTAACCAGGATCATTGTCGCAATAACGATACCTCGAAAGACATCCAAAGAAACTAACCGCATAAGCTATTCTGTAGGTGATTAGTTTTTTATTATTATATTTGCTGTAACATAGATTAATCAGTGGTTCTGGTGAGGATCAGCCATCAGAGATAACGGGGAAAGTCCGGTGCTAGTCCGGCGCTGTCCCGCAACTGTGATTCAATAAGTATAATAGCTTCAATTGATGAGTCAGAATACCCGCCACTTGACCATATATTGTGATTCATCCACGAGGTATAGATGATAACTCCAAATGTACAGGTGTCCTCTGAGACACTTCCTATAGTCTTGCCCCCATTGCCACTTGAACGACCTCTATTAATGATTGGTCATGGAACCAGAGATGATGACGGTAGACAGGCTTTTCTCGATTTTGTGGAAGCTTATCAAGCCCTAGATACCTCTCGTTCTGTCATTCCCTGTTTTTTAGAATTGACTCAACCGACCATCTTAGAAGGGGTAAAACGTTGTCTGGCTGAAGGATTTACAGAGATTAGCGTTTTGCCTATTCTCTTATTTGCTGCCCGTCACACTAAATTTGATGTCACCAATGAATTAGATCGGGCACGGGCACGTTATCCTGAATTAACCTTCCACTATGGGCGACATTTTGGCAATACGCCAATCATCTTGGACTTGTGGCGCTCTCGTTTAGCTCTCCTTGATACCCCTGAATTTAATCTAGAGGGCATCTCCCCTGCAGAAACCGTCTTACTGATTGTCGGAAGGGGTTCTAGTGACCCTGATGCTAACAGCGATGTCTATAAATTTTCTCGCCTACTCTGGGAAGGAAGCCATTATTTAACTGTCGAAACCTGTTTTATTGGTATCACTCACCCCCGTTTAGAAGATGGGTTTACCCGCGCTCGTTTGTACAATCCAAAACGGATTATAGTTCTACCTCATTTCCTCTTTACGGGCGCATTGATGAAGAAGATTTTTACTATATCTGACCAACAACAGCAGGAATACCCCTCCATGGTGATCAGGAATCTCTCAGAAATCGGTTTTACCCCCGAATTATTCTCAATTGTCCGAGAACGGGAAATTGAAACTCAACTCGGACAAACTCAGATGAATTGTGAGATGTGTAAATTCCGACTCTCTGCAGTTTCTGATCATGGTCACCATCACCACCACGACCACGACCATACTCATACACCTGTCGATCCTTATGCAGATCTAGGGCAATATCACCAGAAAATCTGGCAAGCTCCCTAATTAGAAAATAGTACCCACCCTAAATCCCTCTCCCATTGGGAGAGGGACTTTTAAAGCTCACTAACTGTAATTAACCTTAAGTATCGTAATAGAGAGAATACTCATAAGGATGAGGACGCAACCGCATTGGGTTGACTTCATTATCTATTTTATAGCTGATCCAATTGGCGAGAAAGTCCTCGGTAAAGACTTCAGTAGTAGTTAAGAAATCATGATCCTCTTCTAGTGCTTCTAAAGCAGCTTCTAAAGAACTAGGAGTAGAAGGAATTTTGCTTAACTCTTCAGGAGTCAATTCATAAATATCCACATCTAAAGACTCACCTGGATCAATCTTGTTCTTAATGCCATCTAAACCTGCACAAAGCATAGCAGAAAAAGCTAGATAGGGGTTAGCAGTAGCATCAGGACAACGGAATTCTAAACGCTTCGCTTTCGGGTTAGGCCCAGATAAGGGAATACGAATAGAGGCAGAACGGTTACCTTGAGAATAGGCTAAGTTAACAGGTGCTTCAAAACCGGGAACCAGACGCTTATAAGAGTTAGTGCTAGGGTTAGTTAAAGCTAGTAAAGCGGGCGCGTGTTTGAGTATTCCACCGATATAGTGAAGAGCCATTTCACTTAAGTTAGCATAACCATCGCCCCAGAAGAGAGGTTGTCCACCTTTCCAGAGTGACTGGTGGGTGTGCATCCCAGAACCGTTATCTTTAAAGAGTGGTTTGGGCATAAAAGTAACGGTTTTACCATGCTTTTTACCCACATTTTTAATGACATATTTATAAGTCATCAGGTAGTCTGCAGCTTGCACTAAAGGAGCGAATTTAAAACCTAGTTCATTCTGTCCACCTGTGGCTACTTCATGGTGATGTTTTTCGATAGGTACACCACATTTAGCCATAGTCAGCAGCATTTCTGTGCGGATATCCTGCATAGTATCGGTAGGACCAACCGGGAAATATCCCTGTTTATAGCCTGGTTTATGTCCTAAATTTCCCCCTTCTTCTTCTCTTCCACTATTCCAACGTCCTTCAATGCTGTCTACATAGTAATAGCCTTTGTTTTCGCTCTGATCAAAGCGCACATCATCAAACACAAAGAATTCCGCTTCTGGTCCAAAGTAGGCTATATCAGCTAGTCCGGTAGTACTTAAATAGTCTAAGGCTTTTTGAGCAATTGAACGGGGATCTCTACTATAGGGGTTCCCTGTACGTGGTTCTTTAATACTACAAATAAGACTGAGAGTCGGTTCCGCGTAGAAGGGGTCGATCCAAGCTGTCGTCGGATCAGGAACCATTGACATATCAGATTCATTAATGGCTTTCCAACCCCGAATACTAGACCCATCAAAGGCTACTCCAGCTTCAAAGGAATCAGCATCAATTTGATCGTGGTAGAAGGTGCAGTGTTGCCAGGTTCCCAGCATATCTACAAATTTGAGATCGATCATCTGAATATTCTTATTCTTAATATACTCTAATACCTCTTTTGGGCTACTAAACATATTGGACTCCTTAAAATCTAGTTGATTTATTTTTTTACTCTTAAACTCCTTATCCTAATGATAAACTTGATTCTTTTTTTGTATTCTGTGATACTGTTTATCTAATAAAAATATGTATTAAGATCAAATAGAATTGTAAAGAAATATGTCAAAAAATCAACAAAATTCTAGAGAAAGTAGAGATTTCTAGAAGGTGACTAGAGGCCTTGTCAAGCCTGTGAGATTATAAATAGATGAGACCTCAAGGCCTTTAAGTAAGTCTATTAAATTTACAATTGGGAGAAACTTTTAATGAGAGACGCAGTAACTAATTTAATTAGAAACTACGATGTAAGTGGACGTTATTTTGATCGTGATGCGATGGAGCGACTGAAGTCCTATTTTGAATCAGGTACAGCCCGTCTCGCCGTTGCTGCAGCCATTAATACCAACGCAGCCGATATTGTAAGAGCCGCAGGAATACAACTTTTTGAAGAGGTACCTGAGTTAATTAGTCCTGGTGGAAATGCTTACACCACTCGTCGTTACTCTGCCTGTTTGAGAGATCTTGATTATTATCTGCGCTATGCTAGTTATTCTCTGATTGCTGGAGATACTGATGTTCTCAATGAGCGAGTTCTTCAGGGACTACGTGAAACCTATAATTCTCTGGCCGTGCCAATTGGTCCAACAGTACGGGGTATACAAATAATGAAGGAAATGATTAAAACAATGGCATTAGAGACAGGGATCACTAATGTCTCTTTTGTGGATGAGCCTTTTGATCATATTACTCGTGAGTTAAGCGAAGTATCTATTTAATTCGTTTTTTTCAATTAAGCGCCTTGTGGTAAAAACATTCAAGGCGCTAAGTCGATGTACTAAAAAATAGATCCAGATAAGTTATTATAGACTGAGCAATCAGGTTAGACTAGAAAACAAGTTAAAATATTGGACCACCTTTAATTTAAAGATCAAAATTATCAATAACAACTATGTCTAACCTATATTATGGCGATACAGAAGAGAAGAAACCTAAGTCCTTTTTTCTACCTGGTTCTAAACCTCACTATAATCCAGATAGTCCGGGACAGGTCAATCATATCTTCCTAGATCTCGTCTTAGATATAGCTAGAGAAAACTTAGCGGGTAATTGCAGCATAAGATTAACCCCTATTAGAGCAGGTATTACTAATTTAACCCTAGATGCAGTAGATTTAGAAATAGAAGCGGTCTTAGTCAATCAAGTGAGTCAACCTTTTGAATATGACCGTCAGGAACTAAAAATCCTCCTTCTCCAACCAGCAACCTTAGAACCCCTATTAATAGAGATTAAGTATCAGGTAACTAAACCTCAACGCGGTATCTACTTTATTAAACCTACTTCAGACTATCCCGACAAACCGACCCAAGTCTGGACACAAGGAGAGGATGAAGACTCCCGTTATTGGTTTCCCTGTTTTGACTATCCAGGACAGTTAGCTAGTTCAGAAATTCAGGTAGTAGTTCCTAAACCCTTGGTAGCTATTTCTAATGGAGATCTGATCGTTGCAGAAGATCAAGGAGATACTACTAGATATCGCTGGTTACAAGAAGCTATTCATCCTACTTATCTGATGACTTTAGCAGTAGGAGACTTTGCCGAATTAATAGATTATTGGCGAGAGACTATTCCTATAACTTACTATGTAGAAAAGGGAAAAGAAGCAGCAGCCCTTTTAAGTATGGGAAAAACCCCGAAAATGGTTGAATTTTATAGTCAGAAGTTTGGCTATGACTACCCCTTTATTAAATATGCCCAAGTCTGTGTAGCTGATTTTATCTTTGGCGGGATGGAGAATACCTCTACTACCCTTTTAACAGACCGTTGTCTTCTCGATGAAAGAGCAAGTTTAGACAATACCAGAACAGAAACACTAGTCGCCCATGAATTAGCGCATCAATGGTTTGGGGATCTAGTAGTAATTAAACATTGGTCTCATGCTTGGATCAAGGAAGGAATGGCCACCTATAGTGAGGTTCTCTGGATAGATGCAGAATATGGCAGCATCGAAGCAGCATATTATCGTTTAGGAGAACTTAGAAACTATTTAGAAGAAGATGCTTCTCGCTATCGCCGTCCCATTGTAACCAATATATATAGAGAAGCAATAGAATTATATGACCGTCATCTCTATGAAAAAGGTGCTTGTGTTTATCATATGATCCGCACCATCCTAGGAGATGAGTTATATGATCAGGCTATAGCTAACTTTGTCAAGACTTATGCACATCAAACAGTAGAGACAATAGACCTTTTAAGAGTTATTTTAAGCACTACAGGATACAACTTACAGCCACTCTTTGATCAATATGTCTTTAGAGGTGGACATCCTGATTATGAAGTCAGTTATCTTTGGGATAGTGAAAGTAATCTAGCTAAAATAACTGTTAAACAAACACAAGATGACCTCTTTGATTTAAAAATGCCCTTAGGGTTTGGTTATCTGGGAGAACAAATAGATGTTAAGACCTTTACCCTCCGTTTCTGGGAAAAAGAACAGACCTTTTATCTACCTTTAGCTAAAAAACCAGACTTTATCAGTTTTGATGTCGGTAACCACTACCTAAAAACAGTTACTCTAAAATATCCCCTCACTGAATTAAAAGCTCAATTAAAACATGATCCAGACCCAATATCTCGCATCTTTGCAGCAATAGCTTTAAGAAAAATAGGAGGAGTACAAGCAGTCGAGGCCTTAAGAGACTCTTTAATAAATGAACCCTTTTGGGGAGTCCGCGTAGAAGTAGCTAAAGAATTGAGTCAAATTCAATTAAACTCAGTAGAAGATGCTCTTTATACAGGTCTTAATGACCTTCATCCAAGGGTACGTCGAGCAATTATTGAGGGTTTGAGTCAATTTAAGACAGAAAGAACCTATACAACCCTCAAAGAATACCTAGAGAGAGGTGATGCTAGTTATTATACAGAATCAGCCATAGCTAAAAATTTAGGAACATTAGCTACAGGAACCTTTAGAGAGAAACAAGGTGAAGTGATCGAGATACTACAAGGAGTTCTAGAAAATAGAGCAGGTTGGAATGAAGTAGTACGCTCTGGAGCAATCTCCGGGTTAAGTGAATTAAAAGGCAATCCTCAAGCAGTAGAAGCGATTTTAAGCTACATAAAACCTCCCACACCAGGTCCCCTACGTTTAGCGGCTATACGCGCTCTAGGTGCCGTTTCTCAAGGTCAAAATGAACCAGAAATTAACCTGATCTCTGAGCACTTGCAAAGCCTCTCAAGAGACAGCTTTTTCTTAACACAGATAGCAGTAACTGCAGCTTTGGGACAGATGAAAACACCTCGTGCTATAGCTATTTTGCAGTCTTTAGCCGATCAAACTACAGATGGTCGTGTCACTCGTATGGCACAAGAAGCAATCGTTCGTGTACAAGCTTCCCTCGGATCTAATAAAGGCTTAGAGGAACTGCGTCAAGAATTCGATAAGATCAAGGAGGAGAATAAAGAATTGAAGACTCGTTTAGCGACATTAGAAGCCAAGTCAGAGCAGCCTAAATCAGATTAAGTCTTTTTTCCAGTGGCGATGATGTGTATATCAATATCTTTAAGTGATTTGAGAAGTTGTTGAGTCAGAGATCCTTTTAAAAGAATCTTCCAACGAGACTGCTGACTTTCCCCAATGACAATTTGAGTAATCCGATACTTTTCAGCAACTTCAGCAATTGCTTTAGCTTTATTGAGGTCTGAGACACGGATGAACTCTCCATGGAATTCTGTGAGCAAACTTTTACAGGTCTCAATATGTAGACTCTCTTCCTTAGTCAAAAAGCGATCAGGATCATCCACAAAGACACCGTATAAAGGAGCGTGCATATATCCTGAAATACGGGCACCACGTCGAATTAACTGCAGTGAATTTAGATAAGTAGAGACACAGACCAAGACCCGTTCACGAATGTTACAAGAAGGTGCAGAAAGAGTTACATCCTGAGTACCCCTTTCCAAGGCATCTTCTTCTACGTTATCGGCGATTTCCCTTAGTGCTAGTTCTCGCAAGGCAATAAGATTACGACGCTGAAAGAAATTATCGAGAGATTGATCTATTTTTTCTGGGGCGTAAATTTTGCCATCTTTTAAGCGTTCCTGAAGAGTTTCCGGGGTGACATCTACTACTACAACTTCATCAGCTTCATCCAACAGATGATCGGGAATTCTCTCCCGCACAACTACCCCGGTAATTCGAGCAACTAGATCATTTAAACTCTCTAAATGCTGAATATTGACAGTCGAAAAGACATCAATTCCTGCTGCTAAAATCATTTCAACATCCTGATACCTTTTTCCACGTACGGAACCAGGAACATTAGTATGAGCCAATTCATCCACCAAGACCAGATTAGGGCGACGGGCAATAATGGCATCTGTATCCATTTCAGTCAAGGTTACTCCAGACCAGGTGATTTCCTTGCGGGGTATTGTCTCTAGTCCAATTGCTTTTGCTGCAGTCTCTTTCCGGTTGTGAGTTTCTAGCAGTCCAATAGCTACATCTGTTCCTTCCTGCCTTAGTCGATGTCCTTCTTCGAGCATTTTATAAGTTTTACCGACACCTGGAGACATCCCAATAAAGATCTTATGTTTCCCGCTTCTGGCAGGAGGTGTGTACAATTGGTCTGGGGAATGGTTTGATGAATTGTGCATTTTTACCTACCTTTTAGTTATTTACTCATTATCGATAAATTTTTTTCGTATAGCCAGAGAAGCTGCTTGACTGCGGTCACTGACATTGAGCTTATTTAAAATTGCATGAACATGGACTCGAACGGTACCATAAGTAATGTATAGTAGCCCAGCAATTTCCTGATTACTTTTACCAGCAGAAATCAGAGCGAGAATTTCTTGTTCACGACGAGTCAGGGGATTCGCTTCAATTACTGAATCCTCTTCTAAACTGTTCTGAGTTGCTTGATTTTCAAAGGCGGCCCGAATTTCAGTTGTAGCTTGTGAATCCCACCAAGAGGCACCCGCAGCAACAGAACGAATTGCTAAAATAAGTGTTTGGGAAGGAATCCCCTTGAGGCAGTAACCCTGTGCTCCAGCTTCAATCAGACGACAAACTAAAGAAGCTTGAGTACGCGAAGTTAGCACTAAAATTGGTAGATTAGGATGTTGTTGCTTAAGTTGACGGCAAGCTTCAATACCGCCAATTCCCGGCAAGCCAATATCTAATACAACAAGGTCTATAGGTAAATGTTTTGCTAATTCTACTACAGTTTCACCATCTTCAGCCTCTGCGATAACTTCAAATCCCGGCTCTTGTTCTAGACGCATTCTTAGACCAAGGCGGAAAAGTTCATCATCTTCTGCTAAGAGAATTCGCATGATTTAGTCATTTTATTCACTTTGATTATATAAGCTAAGGATTGCTATAGTCAGTTCAAGTAAAAACAATTGTTTAACTGATGGTGCTTTAAACTTGACAAAATTGGGTTTTTTCTGTACAGTTTCATCGCAACTTGACAAAAATATTATAAGATGTTAGGATTGTAGGTGATTGCACGCAGTAGTTCAGTCTTCTACAATTCAAAACTCATTAAGGAATTCGATGAAATACCTAGCAATAATGGGAACATTAGCTGCATCTACAGGGGCTGCCTTAGCTTTTTTAGTACAAGCTGTTCCCGCTCAAGCGGCATCAGTTATAACCAGTGTGACGACAGGAACTTTCACTGATGGTGCCAACTCTACCGTCAACGGGATAACCTATCTAAATCAAAGCTTATCAATACAACAAATACAAACAGGGGCAACGGGATGGAATACCAACGGGTTCTCCACCACCCTAACCCTGAGACGTAGTGGAGCAGGAGCCGCTCCTGGTAGAGAAGTAGTTTGGGAAGAACGCCCAACATCTTCACCTGTTACAACGCTTAGAGGACCTGCTCCTACAACTACCCAAGCAGCTTTAGCAAGCAATAATCTATTTGTAGGAACTGATAACTTATTTGCTAACAGTGGTAACACAAGTGGCAACCAGAGTGACGTGGAGCGGGCTGACTTCGTAGCTAGTAGTGGGTTACTAGTTGACTCATTAAAGGCTGTAACAGTCTTTGAGCGTGGTGCCACAAATGCGCATGACGGGTTTAAAATCGCAGCTATCACAGGCATTGATGGATCTGGAAATCCCACTGGTTTCGGTACTGTAGTTCAGATTGCTCAAGGTTGGGGAACATCAGCCTTACGGGTAAGTACTCAAAATCCCGCCCCCAACCCTTCCCCCAACCCAAATTATACAGTTCTTAATAATTCATCAGGAGGTTACTCAAATACTGGTGATCTCTCCGGTCAAAACATCGGTGGTATTTTAATTACCCTCAATGAATTAGCTACCGTAGGTACTACAATATATGGGTATTCTCTCTTTGGCTCAGATTCAGCCTCCGCTGGTTGTGGCAATCTGACTAGCTTGTCAAACACTACCTGTTATCCTCAAAATAGCCTCGAAGCAAATGGCGGAATTGACTTGTTAGCAGCTAACGTGGGTATCGTCCAAGCTGTTCCTGAACCTTTAAATGTTATGGGAGCGGTGATGGTTGTTGGATTGGGTATAGGATTAAAACGTAAGTTAGCACACAGTAAGAAATAGAAAATAATCCACTTTGTTAAAGTTTCTTTACTTTAGTTAATGAGAACCTCAGCCTAAATGGGTGAGGTTATTTAATTAGGGCGGTATAGTAGGATTTGAACTTATGACCCCTGTATTTATGTTAGCTTAGGCCATAAGAAGCCCCGCGCACTCTGTGCGACGGGATGAATTATATCGATATATACCAGTCGTTCTAATACTTTCTAGCATATACCTACTTAGGTCGTTCTTGCTTCTCAATATAAGCTCTAAGGATAGAGACAGTTACGCCTCCACAACTAGCTATAAAGTAA